>NZ_JBSIUU010000003.1:0-144781 GCF_053654535.1 Helicobacter sp. T3_23-1056
CGTAAGAGTATTTATTGTAGAAGTAGTAGCATTAGTGGGTTTTTCGAGCCTACCTATGATTGCACCACCATTTAGGGTTAGGTTGCTTATCGTCCCAGAAATAGTAATCGCGCCAAAGTTAGAACCATTGCCCAAAGAAACACTATCCCAATTACCTTGCAAAGTGAGAGAGGTTACATTTGCAGTGCCTATGGTAGCTAGGGTTTTCCCACTGATACTCCCTCCTAGTGTAATATTGCTAGCATTTAGCCTACCTAGCCTTATATTTCGTAGGTTTGATTCTAGGTTTAGGGTTGCATCACCATTGATTCTAAGGGCAGTATTTTCAGTGCCTAGCTCTACGGTATAGATACTATTAAAAGTATTTCCCCAATTTGTTTTCCAAGTGCTTGAGCTAAGGCTACTTCCATTATCACTACCTATACACTGCAAAGTATGATAAGAATTTACATTGTTGCCTTTCCACTGACACCACGCCACCGCAGTATCTATGCTAATGCTAGCTAGAATCGCGCTTGTGGCTAGGGACAACGCTAGGCGTTTTTTGGGTTTGGTGGTTTTATTTACCCACCCCCAAACCCCCTCCGCAAGGGAGGGGGAACAAGAAGTGTGCAAATCTGCAAGGGAAGTGAAAATCCTGTCATTGTGAGATTTTGTAATGTCGTCATTGAAAGATTTTGCATTGCCGTCATTGCGAGCGCAACTTGTTGCGCGTGGCAATCCAAAATAAGCCCCCTCCCTTGCGGAGGGGGTTTTTGCTTCGGCTAACGCCTCGCAACCCGTTGAGTGAGGGTGGGTAGATTTTGCACTAGCAAAATTTGCAATCTTGTCATTGAAAGAATTTGCATTGCCGTCATTGCGAGATTCTGCAACTTTGTCAAAAGTTGCAGAATCGTGGCAATCTATTTTGCTTATTCTGCATTGTGGATTGCCACGCAAAAATTCGCTTACGCTCTTTTTGCTCGCAATGACGGAAGTTTTTTTGTCATTGCGAGCGCGTGAGCCCGAAATATCTCTATTTATTTGCACATTTTGAGATACTTCGCTACGCTCAGTATGACAAGAAACCCTCCCCCTAGCCACCTCCACAATGGAGGGGGAAAACCCGACATTGTGAGAACTTGCATTGTTGTGATTGCAAGCGTTGCTTGCAATGCGTGGCAATCCTTTGTTTTTGTCATTGCGAGAATTTTCAATGCCGTCATTGTGAGAATCTGCGACTTTGTCAAAAAAGCTAAAATCGTGGCAATTTGTGATTTATTATTCTTAGCACATAATTTGCATAAAAATAATTTGCGCAAAAATTTTCAAAATCTATTTATGTGATTTTGTTTGCGCTAAAAAAAATTGCAACGCTCAAAAAATTGAAACATTGAAAAAATCAGGGATTAAAAACTGATTAAAAAAATCATTAAAAAATCATTAAAAAAAAACATTGAAAAATTTTGGTTGATATTGTTTTAGATGATTTGAAGTCAAGGCTAGGATTTTTTCAAAATCCTAGCTTTTTTAGGCAAGAAAGATATAAAAAAAAGTTTATAAGGCGTTTGGGCTATGATTTTACATCATTCCCATACCGCCCATTCCTCCCATACCGCCCATATCAGGCATTGCAGGGGCTGGCTTATCCTCTTTTATTTCGTTGATTGTCGCTTCTGTGGTAAGCATTAGACTAGATACAGATACAGCGTTTTGCAGGGCAATTCGCTCGACTTTTAGCGGGTCTATGATGCCTGCTTTAAACATATTGCCATACTTGCCACTGCTAGCGTCAAATCCATAGCCGTCCTCTTTTGTTTCTTCGATTTTATTTACCACCACGCCCGCGTCAAATCCCGCATTTAGCGCGATTTGCGCAAGAGGGGCTTTGATAGCACGCTTGATGATTTCATAGCCGATTAGCTCATCGCCTGAAAGTTTTAGATTTACTTTTTGAGAGGCTCGGATAAGAGCTACGCCACCGCCTGCGACTATGCCCTCTTCTACGGCTGCTTTTGTCGCGCTTAGTGCGTCATCTACTCTATCTTTTTTCTCTTTCATTTCGACTTCGCTAGCCGCGCCTACTTTGATGACTGCTACGCCACCGCTAAGTTTTGCTAGCCTTTCTTGGAGTTTTTCTCTGTCATAGTCGCTTGTAGTTTCTGCGATTTGGGTTTTGATTTGGGCTACGCGAGATTTCACTTCTGCGGTTTTGCCTTTGCCATCGACTATGGTGGTGTTGTCTTTATCCACTACGATTCTAGCTGCTTGCCCCAAATCAGCGATTTCAGCACTCTCTAGGCTTTTGCCTAGCTCTTCGCTTATGACTTCGCCACCTGTTAGGATTGCGATGTCTTTTAGCATTTCTTTTCTTCTATCGCCAAAGCCCGGAGCTTTGACTGCTGCGACATTTAGCACGCCTCGAAGTTTATTTACCACAAGCGTAGTAAGTGCCTCTCCCTCGATGTCCTCTGCGATGATAAGCAATGGTTTGCCACTTTTCATTGTGGATTCTAGCAAGGGCAAAATGTCTTTCATAGAAGAGATTTTTTTATCCGTAAGCAAGATATATGGATTTTCTAGCTGGATATTCATTTTGTCCGCGTTGGTTACAAAATATGGGCTTAGATAGCCTCTGTCAAATTGCATTCCCTCTACCACGGTTAGTTCATCATTGATTCCCTTTGCTTCCTCTACGGTGATTACGCCGTCTTTGCCGACTTTTTCCATAGCTTCTGCGATAAGGTTGCCGATACTCTCATCAGAATTTGCGGAGATAGTCGCTACTTGGGCGATTTCGCCTTTGCCACCGACTTTTTTGCTTCCTTTTTTTAGTTCTTCAATGATAGCTTGAGCGGCTTTATCCATTCCGCGTTTTACTTCGATAGGATTCGCACCTGCGGTGATATTTCGCAAGCCCTCTTTGAAAATGCTATATGCTAGCACGGTCGCAGTCGTAGTCCCATCGCCTGCAGCATCAGCGGTCTTGCTAGCGACTTCTTTTACGAGTTGTGCGCCCATATTCATTATGGGGTCTGCTAGTTCGATTTCTTTTGCCACCGTTACGCCATCTTTGGTGATAGTTGGCGCACCATAGCTTTTTTGGATAAGCACATTTCGTCCGCGTGGTCCCATCGTTACTTTTACAGCGTCATTTAGCTGCTTTACGCCCTCATATAGTTTGTTTCTAGCATTATCGCTAAATTTAATTTCTTTTGCCATTTGTTGCTCCTTATTTTAGATTTTGATTAGGCTAAAACGCCCAGAATGTCTTTGGATTCTAGCACGATGTATTCGACATTATCTAGTTTGATTTCAGTCCCTGAATATTTGCCAAAAACGATTGTGTCGCCATCTTTTAGTGTTTTTTCCTCTGCGACTTTTGCGCTTATGGCTTTGACTTTGCCCATAAGCGGTTTTTCTTTTGCATTATCAGGTATGATGATACCAGAGCTAGTCTTGCTTTCTTCTTCTAGTCTTTCGACTAAGACGCGTTCGCCAAGTGGTTTGAATTTCATTTGGTTCTCCTTTTGGAATGTAAAAATCTATACTTAAATTACAACACTAATCATAATGTTTAAACGATTAAAAATTAGCACTTAAATAATTTAAGTGCGATATTTTAAAAAATTTTTGGTTAATAAGTCAAGGTTTTATATAAAAATTAGTAAGAAACTTTAGTCTATAAAGCTAAAGAATTATTATGCTATGACTATCAAATTAGCGGTTTCAAACGCATTTGGCATAAAAATACTTGCAAAATCTATTTATAAAATCTATGATAAAATCTCGCTTTGCAAAAATTTGCGCAAAAATCATTTTTTTCACAAAATCCACCAATGCAAGCGCAATGCAAGACATAAATTAAGTCATAAAAACGCCAAAAGGAACACAAATGAACCCCACGCAACAACAAATAAAAGAGATTTTATCAAAAGTCATTTATCCTCAATTTAGCGACAATATCATAAGCTATGGTTTTGTCAAACATATCAGCATAGATGAAAATGGTAGCCCCACAATCATTTTGCATATCCCTTCACGCGATGAGGCAGTCGCAAAGGCTCTGCGGGATAATATCGAGCGAAAGCTAGATGAAGCGGGCATAAAATCTAGCCAAATCCATATAAACACCCCTGCAACAAAAGTAGATTCTGCCTTGCAAAATCCACAAGCACCGCAAAATTTTTCACAAAATCCACACAAGCCACAAAATCTACAATCAGCGCAAAATCCACAAAATCCATTGCAAAAAAACCTACTTCCCCAAGCAAAATCTTTTGTAATGGTAAGCTCAGGCAAAGGGGGCGTAGGAAAATCCACCATAGCCACAAATCTAGCCATAGCCCTTGCTATGCAGGGGCAAAAAGTCGGCTTGCTTGATGTAGATATTTATGGACCAAATATCCCTAGAATGTTTGGAGTGAGCGATAAAAAGCCAGATTTAGATGGGAGTGGCAAAAGGCTTATCCCTATAAACGCCTATGGCGTGGATATTATGAGTATTGGGCTACTTTTTGGGGAGGGGGAGAGTTTGATTTGGCGCGGACCGATTCTTATGCGCGCTATTTCGCAACTTTTTAGCGATGTGGCGTGGGGGGAAATGGATATAATGGTGCTAGATATGCCACCGGGCACAGGCGATGCACAGCTATCAATCGCACAAAGCGTGCCTGTGAGTGTCGGCATAGCCGTATCTACGCCACAGCTTGTAAGCCTAGATGATGGCGCGCGCTGTCTTGATATGTTTGCCAAGCTATCTATCCCAACGCTTGGAATCATCGAAAATATGAGTGGCTATATCTGCCCCTGCTGCGGCGAAAAAAGCGATATTTTTAGCACAAATGGTGCAGAAAAATTAGCCCAAAAATACGGCACAAAAGTGCTAGCCAAAATCCCCATAGACAGCACAATAGGCAGGGGCGGAGATGAGGGCAAACCTGTGGTGTATTTTTCGCCAGATTCTAGCGTGGCAAAATCATATATGCAATGCGCGATTGAAGTGGTGGATTTTCTAAAACAAAAATAGCAAAATCTATTTTTTGCCTGTATCGTTGCGGACAAAATACAACATAACCCAAGTGTGTTATTTTACATTTTTTGTAAAATATATATTGACAAATAATGTAAAAAATACTAATATTTTGTTGCGTAAAAAATTGATATGATTTTGATGCAATCCACACAACGAGAAAATAATGAACAACACAATGAGTAACACACAAAAAAATACAAAACAAAATCAAAAATTAACCAACAAGCCCACGCAAGATACTTTTAGCCCAAAATCTAGCGTGAAATTTTTGCGCGATAAAATGCGTGAAGCGGATTTTAGGCTTGTCGATTTAGCGCAGTTTTTGGATATTTCTCGACCTACAGCGTATAAGTTTATAGAGCTATATGAGACAGGACAGAGGGACAAAATAGAATCTAAGATTTTGCGATTGTTTGAGTTTATCGACAAGCAAGATAATGTAAGCAAGATAGGGATTATCAAGTATATCTCTGCTATGAATCTAGGCAAAAAAGAAAATACAACAAACCAAGAAGTCAAATTAAAAAAAGAGGAACTAATCGCTAGTTTGCTAAAAAAAGAGAATAAAACAAAGATAGATTTTATAGCGTTGATTAGCGTAAATGAAATCTATGATGCGATTTTAGAATACTTGCTAGAATGTGCAAAAATCATTGCTAAGTCAAATCCTAGCAAAAATGACTTAGTCAAGTTGCAACCTCTAAAGGTTTTTTATACTTCGCTAAATATTAAACTTTCTACCATAAAGGAGCTGTAATGAAAGAACGCAAACTTGAAATCACAAATTTCAAAAATCTAGGAATAGAAGAAAAAACTACGCTAGTTTTACCTCCAAGAGATAGTGGTGATTTGCTTTTTATTATCGGTGAAAATAATATCGGCAAAAGCAACCTGCTATCAGCACTAAAGGCACTTGGCGATAAATCTTTCAAAGAAAGCGATAAGCCAAATTTTGTAGGATATGAGGAGGCAACCCCAAGCTTAAGATTAGTAGAAAAAACCCTTGCTTCTGCGGGGGGGGGGGGTTATCAGCTTCGTCTGTTGAGATTTTGCCTAAACTTCGCTCACTAGATAAAAGTTTTGATAATAAGCATTTTAACATTAGTTTTACGCCTACTTCGCTAGATGAGGGCGCAAAGCAAAAAAGTCTATCGACAGATGAATATATAAATTATTGCAGAGATTTGTTTAATAATGCGAATGTTTTGGCATTGCACGATGTGGATAAATCCCAAACAAATTCTAGGGAGGAGATAAGATTAGTATTGCAAGATTTAGGATTTGTGTTTTTTTGTATGACTAGGGCGGGTAAAGATTTGGGCTGCTTTCGCGTGATAAAAATAAATGATATTAGCGAGGTAAAAAATATCAATAGGGCATTTATCGCTAATTGTAGTTTTTTGATAGAAGAAACAAATGAGACATTAAAAGCAAAAAATGCTAATGTCGTTTTAGATGACGCTAATGAGCTAAAGCAAGTCCTAAAAGCAGATTTTGAACAATGGCAAAAAATAGAAAAACAAAATCCGCAGGAAAAAATAGAAACGACTGCAAGTAATCTAAATATAAAAGAGGATTTTGCTGAAATAAAATACAAAGAAATTGAGGAGCAAAAATCAACAAAGAGTATTGATAAAAAAGCCACATATAAAGAGCTTGGCAAAAAATTTAGCCAAATCGATAAGTTGTTTGCTAGCTATAATGATGACAAAAAGGTTGCATTCAAAAAAATAAAAGACAAATTAAGTCAATGGAAACCTAGTGCTAAGATGCAAGATGATGAATTTTGTAAAGAGATAAAATCTTTTTATAATCAAGCTACAAAAGTTTATTTTGATAGCATTGCTTGGAGGACACATACCCGTTCTATCTATTATGGTGATAGAAAAGAATATAAAATTGATGAGAATCTATCCTTACTAGATAGAGTAATTGACTATTTTGATAATGTCGATGAGCCTGTATATTCAACTAAAATCATAAAGGTGAGATTAAGTTTGGATAGATTAAGAATTATATATGAGGATGAGGATTATGCTTCAGATTCTACTATCTTTGAAGAGATATATGATGAACTAAAAAATATTTTCTTTCCAAGTGTGGATAGGATTTTGGAATATGATTTTGGTGGTGTGAAAATATCACAAGACATTTTAGGTGAAAAAAGTATTATTCCTCAAGTTATTTTATATGAGGAAAAGAGAGCAAAAGATAGTGATATGATAACCACGCCTAGTGATTTTGGTAAGTCTAGTTTTTTTCAAAGTCTTTGTAAAGCGATAGATTCCAAAATAGCCCAACAAATTACGCAATGTTATTCTAATAATTCTAGTGATTCATATAGGGAAAATCTAGAGGAAAATATCAACAAGCAGATTAGAAAAACCATAACCAAAAAATTTAACGAGCTATATCAGGGAGGAAGTGAATATTATTTTAAGCTTAGACTAGAGAGTGCGCGTATATCCCTATCTATTTCTAAGAAAAATACGATAAAAGAACCTCTTACTCTATCGCAACAATCCCAAGGATTTCAATGGTTTTTTAACTTTTTCTTTAATTTTTTGCATTCTTATGAGATAAATAGTGGCGATATAGTCTTGCTTGATGAGCTAGGAGGTAATCTAAGTATCCCTACCCAAAGAGATTTGAGAGATTTTCTAAAAGATTTTGCAAGACGCAATCATATTGCTTTTATAGCAGCTGTGCATACGCCATATATGATAGATATAAATCATTTAGATGAAATTCGCATTATCGAGCAAAGACAATCTAGCAAGCATAGCAAATCTCGCAATCAAACCAACTCAAATAACGATATTTGTGGCGTGGATATTATCAATGATTTTTCTATGATAGATGATGAGCTGGATTCGCTTGCTAAGATAAAGCAGGCTTTTGGTGTGGATAATCATTTTTCTATGGTTGGTGGAAATAGCAAGATTATCTTTGTAGAGGGAATCACAGATTATAATTATCTAACAAAGTTTAAGCTACTTTATCGAGCAGAAAAAGGCAAGAATATAGATATTGCATTTATCCCAATCGGTGGGCTAGGCAAAATAGAAGATGGCAAAAGTGGGCTTAGTAAAAAGCAACAAGAGATTTTGCAAAAATTGCCAAAACTAGCTAGAGCACATAAGGAATCTTATGCGATTTTGCTAGTGGATAATGACAAAGCGGGTAAAGCGATAAAAGCAAATGAAACCGATACATTAAAAATCATAACATTAAATGAGGCTTTTGATGGACAAGATGATTTCAAATACATAGAAAATCTATTTGATAAAGCAGATGCACAAAGGCTAAATTTGCTAGATTTTAGTGGAGAGCCAATCAAAAGTAGTAAAAAAAGTAGCTTAAGTAGGTGGGTAAAAAATAGCGAAATTGAAGTAGATTCTACCACAAAAGAGAATTTCTATAAACTTTTGGAATATTTGGCAACGATATAGGTATCATTTGTAAGGAGTTGCAATGAAAACAACAAACGCCAAAAGTCGCATACAAATTACAAAGCGTATTTGTAGCTTGTGGCAGGATTTTATAAAACAAGATTTGAAACACAAAATCCTTATTTTTGCGTGTGTGGTATTTGTAATAATCAGTGGCATTTGGGGAGTGTGGCGTGTGCTTCTCATCACAGGTTTTGAAGATAATAGATATAAAAGATTTTTGTTTGATAATTTTGATAATGGATTGTTTGGTGGCTTGTCTAATTTATCTGTTGAAAATGATAGTTTGCTTATGGGATACGAATTTTATTCGCCTGCCAAAAGGATTTTGCTGTGTGAGGAAGGCGATACACAAGCCTGTGATTTTGTGCCCAAAAAAGATAGAGATAGAATCTGTGCGGATGGCAAAAAATACGCCTGTCCTCTTAGTGCTACCAAAGTGGTAGAGCTAGAAAATCTATGTGAAAGTGGGAATATAAGTGCTTGTAAATCTGCGCTAACAATATATGGAAACAAGTTTATTTATGACGATTCAAGTCATATTGATGACAAAGAAAATCCATATCATAGTCCTAGCAGATATTTGGAATATAGTAAGAAAGTTTGTGATATGGTGGATTTAAAAAATGCAAAATCTAACGAGGTGTATTATTGTGAATATGTGATTGATGAGTTGTTGGGCAGATATGATAATTTTGAGGCGTTGCCTTATATAAAGAAGTATTGTGATAATAACTTAGATAGCACATATAATACGGATAAATGCGCTATGTTTTTATTTTTAGCATCTAGTGATTTGGATATGTATCAAAAAGCAGGAAGCAGTGAGGAAGCAATGCACAATGAGATTTTAGACTATGCAAAAAACCTATGTGCAAATGAAAAATGTCAAATAAAAAGTGCTTTACAAGATATAGAAAAAGAGTGGCAAAAATGTAGTAGTGGCGATGCGATTGCGTGTTTGTGGCTAGGAGATAAACAAAACAATACAAAAACAGCTACAATATTTTATCACAATGGTTGTGAGCTAAAAAATATAGATTCTTGCTTAAAAATGGCAGAATCTTACAAACAAGACAAAAAATTTGATAGTAGTCTATATTTGCAATACGAAGACAAAGCCTGCACTTTGGGCGATATAAAAACTTGCGCTATGCTAGAATCTACCTATAAAAAAGTAGGTAACAAAGTAAAATCTAGCATTTATCAAAAAAAGATTTTACAACACTACAAAAATGTTTGCAGTCAAAATCAGCCACCAAATAGTTTGTATGACTTTGATGAAATGAATGATGAATGCACTTGGTGGAAAGCAAAGCGGAGATGTGATAGCGGAAATGCCATAGAATGTATAAGGCTAGGGCAATTTTATTGGCAAAAGTGCGAAAACTATGAATCAGCTTATATGCAAAATTCTTGCTTGAATGAATGGGGAGAATCTAAGGAAGCTAACTCGTGGTTTTATTTTGATAAGGCTTGTGATTTGGGAAATATGCTTGGGTGTGAATATGCGGGGGATACAATTATTGAGGAGTATTTTTTATCATCGCACAAACAAAAATCTAACAAAGATGACAAACTAAAATATTATCAAAAAGCCTGCAAAGGAGGCAATCTGGGGGCGTGCGATAAAGTAGAGATTATAAAACAAGAAGATTCAAAAAAGACTAGATAAAAGTAATGATGAGGCAAGATTCTAGCGATGATACATTTAAGATAAAATTTATAAATTTTGCCAAACTGCTAGAACCTCTCCGTTTTTTATAAACTTTTTTGACAAGACTTTTGTATTTGGTATTTGAAAATTACCCTTGCAAAATCAACTTAAAATCTATCAGCAAGATTTTAAGTTGATTATTGATAGATTTTGCTAGCTTGTATGCCAAATCTTTATAGTGTTTGCATATAATCCACATTTTAAAACTACGCAAGATTGTCAAGTAAAATGCGCATAAAAACGCAAACAATCACGCAAAAAAAAAGCAAAAACCTGCATAAAACGCAAAAATCAATCACAAAAAACGCGACAAAAAACCACATAAACGCAAAGGATAGCCAAATGACAACCTCTACCATTTCTCCCTCCACTACGCAAAATAAGCCACAAGACGCCACAAGCGTAGTCAAACGCAAAAAAATCTACAACCCAAATTCTACTGAAAGAAATATCAATGAAAGACGGATTTTTGGTGGGGACCCCACGAGCATTTTTGATTTAAACAAAATCAAATATCAATGGGCTTACAACCTATGGAAAACAATGCTTGCAAACACTTGGTTTCCCGAAGAAGTCAATATGAACACAGACAAAAGAGACTATGAGGGCGTGCTAACGCCACAAGAAAAAATCGGCTATGATAGGGCATTAGCACAGCTGATTTTTATGGATTCTTTGCAGACAAATAACCTAATCGATAATGTAAATCCATACATCACAAGCCCTGAAATCAATCTAATCTTAGTGCGTCAAGCCTATGAAGAGGCTCTGCATTCTCAAAGCTATGCTGTAATGGTAGAATCTATAAGCGCAAACACCGATGAAATCTATGATATGTGGCGCGTGGATATGCAGCTAAGGAGCAAAAATGACCATATCGCGGGGGTTTATATGGATTTGGCTTCAAATCCCACAGAGAGAAATATCCTAAAAGCAATGTTTGCAAATCAGATTTTGGAGGGGATTTATTTTTATAGCGGATTTTGCTATTTTTATACGCTTGCTAGAAGTGGCAAAATGCTAGGAAGTGCGCAAATGATTCGGTTTATCCAACGAGATGAAGTTACGCATTTATATTTATTTCAACAGCTAATAAACTCTCTTAAACGAGAGAGGGCGGATTTATTTACGCCGAGTTTGCAAGAAGAAGTCATCGAGATGTTTAAAAAAGCCGTAGAGGTAGAATCTGCGTGGGGGGATTATATCACTCAAGGGCAGATTTTGGGGCTTACAAGCGAGATTATCGCCCAATACATTCAGTTTTTAGCCGATGAGCGATTAAGCAAAGTAGGTTTTGAGCCTATTTATAATGTCCAAAATCCTATAAAATGGGTAAATGATTTTGCAAGTTTTAATGAGCAAAAAACCAATTTCTTTGAAGCCAAAGTGTCAAATTATCAAAAAGGGAGCGTAAATTTCGATGATTTCTAAAAAAATCTATTCTTTACAAATCAAAACCAAGCAGGATTTTAGCGAGAATCTACAAGCGATTTTGCAGGTGGCAAAATCTAGCGAGGAAAACAGCGTGATTTTGACGCCCGAGCTTGCGTTGAGTGGGTTTTGCTACCAAAAGATGGATAAAGCAGATGAGTTTAGCAAAATCGCTACGCAAGAATTGCTAGATGCAAGCATAGAGGGGCGCACTATCATCACCACGATGATAGAGAAAAAAAATCACAAATTTTATAATAATCTAAAAGTTTTTCACAATGGAGAACTTATCCACAAGCAAGCAAAACACGAGCTTTTTTTGCTAGGCGAGGAGCATTTGCATTTTGCAAGTGGCGGGCTAAATGAGTTGATTCCATTTAAAATCGGCGATATGACTTGCGGTGCGCTTGTTTGCTTTGAATTGCGCTTTATTGATTTGTGGAAGCGACTTAGCGGGGTTGAAGTGATTTTTGTCCCTGCGCAATGGGGCAAGGCTAGAAAAGAGCATTTTGAGACATTGTGCAAAGCCCTAGCCATCGCAAATCAATGCTTTGTCATCGCAAGCGGTGGGGCAAATCTGCAAATGGCAAAATCTAGCGCGATTATCACGCCTTATGGCAAAGTCTATGCTGATGATGACGCCGAAGTCATAAGCCACACTATCGAGCTAGATGAAGTCGAAAAAATGCGAAAATATATCAACATAAGGCTTACGCAGTGATAGAAAAGCTAGGGCAGATACGCCAACTAGAATCAATGTGTGAGGAAATCGCCAAAGCCTTTGCCCTGCAAAATCTAACCCTAGAATCTTGGGTAAAAAAAGCACTTCTTAGCGTGAATAGACTTGATTTTGTGAGTGAATTTAGCCACCTTGCGTATGATTTGCACCCATTAGACATTCAAGGTGCGCAGTTTATCAGCTCCCCTCTCACAGTGGCAAAAATGACGCAGTATCTAGGGCAGGGCGATAGCGTGCTAGAGATAGGGCTAGGCAGTGGCTATCAAGCTATGGTGCTTGCTAATGCTGGATTTAGGCGCGTGTTTAGCATTGAGCGCATTGAGAGGCTGTTGCTTCAAGCGCGGGAGAGAATCCGCGCAAGTGGCACGCTAAATATCAATACAAAGTTTGCCGATGGGCAAAATGGCTGGGGAGAATATGCGCCTTATGATAGGATTTTGTTTTCGGCGTGTTTGGATTCTAGCATTCCTAGCGCGATTATTGAGCAACTAGAAGAAGGAGGCATTTTGGTCGCGCCTATGCTAGAAAAACGCATCGCACCAAATGGCAAAGAGGAACAACGCCAAGTCATAAAGCGATTTGGCAAAGCAAAAGGCAGACTTGTAAATGAAGAGGTGCTAGAGGATTGCCTTTTTGTGCCGATAGTAGAGGGGACTACGCGCTAGCTATGTGCCAAAAGATTTTATAGATGAAGGATTTTGCTAGATTTTGGTATTTTTGGTTAATGTAGTGTGGCATTATTTTTGTTTGCTTATAATGAAAATCTAGCCTTAAAAAATCAATGAAAAAATTGATTTCATCTTTTATCAGCCAAAAGGAGTTTTTATGTCGTTTTTGCCTACGCTTTTGATTTCTTGTTTGTTGCAAGGGGGTGGTGAATATTGCGAAATGGCAGGGGAAAATGTCCGCTTTGGCGGAGGTGGATTTTATTATCCACATTTATCTTCAAAAATCAGCAATCAAAATGCGGGCGGATTTATCACGCTTCACGGCAGAATCGCTCCCCCAAAAGGCAATATCCAACTTGTAGGCGATATAGATTTTGGCTTTGGCAGGGGCAATCTCACAGATAAAATGCTTGCAGATTTTCTCCCAAACGACATAAAATCTAATAGCACCAATTTTTCTACCCAAATGCGCATAAAATTTGGCGCAAACACTTACAAAGCGACTTCGCCTATCTATCTAAACGCAGTTTATAGCCTAGATTCTTATCTTAGCGATATTACAAGCAAAAGTGGCTATTCGCGCACCTTGCAACAGCTAGGGCTAGAAGTAGAGGGCAGGAAAGCACTCTCTCGCAAGATTCGCTTAGAATATGGCGTAGGCTATGATGTCGTGGTGGGCGGGTATTATCGCTTTATCGCTGATACAAGCAGGCAGGATTCTAGCGTGAGCGCGTATAGCTATTCACTGCGCGGGTATGTGGGGTTTTCTTATCGTATCGCAAAGCGATTTCACTACTATATGCGGACAAATCTGCGCTATGAGTCATTGGCAAAATCTCAAAGCATTAGCGTTAATCAAGGAAGCATTACAAAATCGTGGCATTACCCAAAAAGTGATAATTTTTTAGCAGGCTTAGAATTTGGCTTTGGATTTTAGATTTTAATCGCATAGATTTTGCTAGCTTAGAGTTTTTTTAATGGGGATTTTAGAAGCTATTTTTGATAATGCGATTTTAAGGGGATTTTTGGGCTGTTTTGGTGGGGGGATTGTTTTTGTGATTGTGTATTTTTTAAGCAAAAGGCTTTTTGATAACTCGCTAGATTTTAGTTTATTAGAATCTAGCTTGCAAAAATCTAGCTTATTAGAATCTAATTTGCTAGAATCTAGCACGCAAAAATCCCCCTTTTTAGATTCTGTCTTTTTGGATTCCCATTTTTTAGATTCCAATTTGCTAAAACCTAAGCCAAAATCCAATCCACCAAAATCCCGCGTATCAAATGTGCCAAATGTTATTACACGATTTTGTAAATCCCCTCGCTTTTTGCTTTCACTTTTTGCAAGTTTGATATTTGCGCTACTTAGTGTGTTTGTGATAGATTTTGATATGGTTTTTTCGCTCATTTTTTCTCCATCTAGTTTTGTGGCAAATTTTTCTACAAACTTTGTTGCAAGCCCTTTTGCAAATCATTTTGGCAATTTGTTTGAAAATCCTTTTGAAAATCTTTTAAAAAACCCCGCATTTGACATTCCGCTAGATTTTTCATCTTTTATGCGCGATGATATTGCGATAGAGATGATTATTTTGTCGCTTTTTTATGTGTGGGTTTGTGCTATGTTTGGGCTAGCATTTGTGCTTTGTGCGTTTGATTGGAAGTATTTTGCTATTTTAGATAGTCATAATGTGGCGTTTTTGGCATTGTGTGCGTGCAAAATCTTTTTTGTAATGTTTTTTGGGGTTTTTAGCACCGCAGAAGCGATAACAGAATCCATAGAAGTAGTAAAAGACATATTGCTAGGGGCGGGGCTTCTTTGCCTGCCATTGCTTTTTGGGAAAATCTTTTTAGGCAAAGAGATTTTAGGCGAGGGAGATATTATTTTTTGTGCTGGATTTAGCGGATTATTTGGGTGCTATTTTTTGAGTTTGAGCATTTTTTGGGGGTGCGTGCTAGCTAGCGCGGGGTTTATTGTTGTATTTATTTATGCTAAAATATCGCTTAAATTTTTTGAATCAAAATCCCAAAAAGGCGCAAAATCCCCCACATATCCACGCATTTTTACGCACATTCCCTTTGTTCCTTTTATCGTGCTAGGTGGCTTTGTTGCGATATGTTTGGATTCTCTTAAATAAGGCAAATGATGACAAGTCGGTATATTTTTTATACTATTTCACAGATTTTTATTCCCTTTTTTGTGGTGTTATTTTTTGTAGCCTCTGTCGTGCTACTTATCTCACTCTCCGCCGCTACCCAAGCTATCAAAATCAATATTTTTGATTTATTGCAGCTTTTTTCTTATGCGATTCCAAATGCGATTTTTTTTGTTATCCCCATCACTTTTTTTTGTGCGTGTGTGCTGGGGCTTTCAAGGCTTTCTTATGATTATGAATTGCTTGTGTTTTTTTCTCTAGGCATTGCCCCGCGCAAGATTTTGCGCTCTTTTGTGTGGATAAGCGGGTTTGTTAGCGTTGTCTTGCTGGTGTTTTCGCTAGCTTTGATTCCTATCACTCGCAGTGCGTATTCTAGCTTTGCAAACCAAAAAAAAGCCGAAGTCAATATCAACATAAAAGCGGGCGAATTTGGGCAAAGGCTTGGGGATTGGCTAATCTACGCAGATGAGGCAAACAACCGACATTACAAAGGCTTGGTGCTTTTTTCTAGCGGAATCGAAAATAATGAGATTTTTATCATTGCAAAAGAGGGAGAGCTAAGCAACAAAGATGGCGTTTTTAGTCTGTCTTTGATTGATGGGAGTGCGTATTTTGCTAAGCCTAATGAAGTGCAAAAAGCGGATTTTGCTACGATGAGGCTAAACTCAAAAACAGATGATATAAACCTTAGTTCGTATGATTTGTGGGAATATTGGCGTGGCGCATTTGAGGGTAGCCACACGCAAGCTAGGCGACTATCTCAAGCCATCATTGCTTCGCTTTTTCCCATTGTTAGCATATTTTTAGTCCTGCTTTTTGGCGTGGCAAATCCTAGATTTCAAAAAAATCTTAGCTATGTGTATTTGCTTGTAAGCGTTTCGATTTATTTTGTCGCTATGCACATTTTAAGCCAAAATGCGCCATTTGTGGGGATTTTTGCATTGCCTTTGGTGTGGTTTGTAGGCTCTTATGTGCTGTATCGGCGATTTATTGCCACTAGGTATTAGATTTTGCTTTAAGGCAAAAAGCTATGTCGCCTGCGACAAAATCCGCTACAAATCTCGCTACAAACACTGCTACAAGCCTCTCTACAAACTCCGCTAAAAACACGGCTACAAATTTGGACTATAAAACATTCGCGCTAAAAATCGCTTACAACGGCGGGGCTTTTAGCGGGTTTGCCCCGCAAAAATCACGCAAGATTTTAAGCGTGAGCGAGACTATCAGCAACGCTTTGCAAAGCGTAGGCATAAAATCTAGCGTGCTAGGGGCTGGACGCACGGATAAAGGCGTGCATTCACTAGGAATGGTGGTTCGATTTTACGCACCTAGATTTTGGGAGGCGCAAAAGCTAGAGAAAATCCTATCCCCCAAAATCTATCCGCATATCAAAATCCGCGCATTAAAAGAAGTGGATTCTAGCTTTTGCCCGATAAAAGATGCCAAAAAACGCGCGTATTTATATCTTTTTTCGCCACATTTGCAAAGCCCATTTATCGCGCCATTTGTGGCATTTGAGCGCGTAGGCGATATGAAAATATTGCAAAAATGTTTGCAGGCATTTATAGGCGAGCATAACTTCGCGCTTTTTAGGAAATCTAAATCAAGTGCAAAAACCACAAATCGCAAAATCTATGACGCTAGATTAAAGATTTTTCATCATTTTGGGCAGGAAATATGTGGAATCTACATTGAGGGAAATGGCTTTTTGCGCGCACAAGTGCGGCTAATGATAGGGGCTAGCCTAGCGGTGTCTAGGGGGGAGGTGGATTTTAGCGATTTTGTTTTGCAGTTGGAGGCTAAAAAAAGCGCGTGGAGAGAGCCTGTGAGCGCAAATGGGCTATATTTTGCTAAGGTGTGGTATTAGATTTTTTGCAAAAAACGGCTTTTTGCAAGTTTTTTTAGGCGTATGCTAGATTAGGCTTATCCCAAAATCTAAAATCTAAATAAAAAAGCAAAATCTTATTCAAGTTTTATTGCCAAATTCTACGCAGATAAATCGCTCTCCCATTCCATTTGGGCTTAGCAATTCTCGCACTTTTAGGGATTCTTGTTGGTAGAGTTGCATATTTTTGTTTTGTAGATTTTGCGTATTTGGATTTTGTGCATTTTGCGGGCTTTGTGGATTTTGCAGATTTTGTGGGTTTTGCAGTTTTTGTTGATTGTGTGGTTTTGCGGATTTTTGATTTTCTACACTTTGGCAAAACACAAAAAAATCTTGCAACAATCTATCTATGCCAAAATCCACAAGTGCGACATTTAAGCGCGATTTTTTATGCACTTTTGCGCCAAATTTTTCAAACAAAGCGATAATCTGCAAAAAATCCACCTCATAAGTCAAATCACTTACCCCAAAAAGCCCGTCCAAATCCGCACAAATCTCTTCAAAACTAAGCAGCTTATGGGATTTGTATCCGCGCAGGGTTATGTGATTTTGCCCTATATTTTGCTCTGTTTTTTGCCCTGCTTTTTTTTCTTGCAAATTTCCATAATCAAAACTTAAAAAACGCCACGATTTTATCAAACTTTTTGCATTTGCAAAACTACAAACGCTTTTTATAAAATCCTCCAAACCAACGGCTATTTCGCCATTTTTTATGCCTAGTATTTGTTTTTGGCATAGCATTTTTTGCAAATGCTCTATTTTAGATTTTAGCCATAGTTGCCCAGCCTGCGCAAAATCCTGCTTGACAAAATCCTGTGCAATAAAATCTTGCTTAGTAAAATCCTTTGTCATAAACTCCCTTGCCATAAAATCTTTATTTGTAAAATCTTGCAAATTGATTTTAGATTCTAGCTTTTGTATTTCTTTTTTTATTTCCTCATTGCTATGCCATATTATCTGCGCTGTATGCGTGGCACAATCATTGTGAGTTTTTACAAAACCTAGCTTATTATCCCACACCACCTCGCAAGCAAACGCATCAAAAAGCTCGTTGCTTAGCATAAATGCGCTTAGTTTAGAGGCATTTTTAGATTCTTGGCTAAGCAAATCTTGCAGGGCATTTATATCTTGCAATGGCGTTATGCGTGGATTTTGCGCTTGCAAATCGCGTAAAGAGGCTAATGGCTCAATGGTATAAAATCTAGCCTGCTCTAACACCCCCTCGCTCAAAGCCTCCAAAAACTCGATAATATCGTTAAGTAGCCTGCCACTATGTGCGCCAAACTCTACAACTATCAATGGCAAATCTAGCTCGCTAGATTCTAGCAAAGAAATAATATGCTTTGCAATAGCCCCGCCAAAAAAGCGCGACACGCTCACAGCCGTATAAAAATCCCCCTCTTTGCCGACTTTTTCATCGCCACTTTTTGCGCGCGAATAATACCCACTTGCCCCATAAAGCCACTCTTGCATATATTGCCCAAAGCTAATACCAAAATCTTTTTCTAAATCGTTAGCAAAATCAATATTTAGCATTTTGTTTCTTTTGTTTTCTTTATTGTTTATTCCACATTTTTGCATTGCCAAATGCCTAAAATCCACCTAAAATCAGCCTAAAATATGCCAAAAATCCACGCAAAAACGCCAAACAAAACTAGCAAATCTAGCTTTTTTCAAAATGGATTCTAGGGTCAATAAGCGTATAAACCAAATCGCTTATGATGCCCACCACAAGGCTAAGAAGCGTGAAAATATATAGCGTGCCAAACACCACAGGATAATCCCTGCTTAATATACTCTCATACCCCAAAAGCCCCAGCCCATCAAGGCTAAAAATAATCTCAATCATCAAACTTCCACTAAAAAAAATCCCCATAAATGCCGCAGGAAACGATGAAATCACAAGCAGCATTGCATTGCGAAAAATATGCCGATATAGCACGCGATTTTGGCTAGCACCTTTTGCATAAGCGGTTAGGACATATTGCTTGTGTAGTTCCTCCAAAAAAGAATTTTTGCTAAGCAGGGTAAGCCACGCAAAACCACCGATAGATAGGCACAGCACGGGCAAAGCAATATGCCATAGATAATCTTTGATTTTGCCAATATTGCTTAGAGAGTCAAAATCCTCACTCATAAGCCCTCGCAGAGGAAAAATATCCAAATACGCCCCGCTAGCAAAAAGCATAATAAGCAAAATCCCAAACAAAAACGCAGGAATCGCATTGCCAGCTACGATAATAAGGGAGCTAAGAGAATCTAGCATAGTGCCGTTTTTGCGTGCTTTGTAAATGCCTAGCGGGATAGAGATAAGATAAATCAAAATCGTGCTAAAAAGTCCTAGCGAAATGGATACAGGGAGCTTTTCTACCACCAAATCCCACACGCTGATTTTGCGATAATAGCTCTGCCCCAAATCAAACACCGCATAATTTTTTAGCAAAATAAAAAAACGCTCCAAAATCCCCTTATCAAAGCCATATTGTTTTTTTAGCTCTTCGATTAGCTCATTTGGCAAACCTTTGCTAGCTTTATAGTCGCTTACTTTTATCCCCGCACTTGCCTCGCCTTTTGCGCTCATCTCTAGCTTTGCGCTCATATACTCCACAGGACCCCCAGGTGCTAGCTGAATGATAAAAAAATTTATCGTAATAATGCCTAAAAGCGTGGGGATAATCAGCAATAATCGTTTGCAAAGGTAGGAAAACATTTGGGGTAAAATCCTTGCTTGAAGTCAAAATATTTGCAATTTTGTGGCGTTTGTGGCGTTAAAAAAAACATAATTTTAAAACGCATAAAATCAAAAATTGTAGCATAGTTTTAAAAATGTTAATTTTTTTTGGGTGTTTTGTTTGGGGGTATTTTGTTTGGTGGATTTTATGGTGCTTAGGTTATGCAGTGGCTATGTTTTTTTGTAACGGCAAATAATATGGCAAAAATGTAGAGGCAAAAAAAAGCAAAATATGGAGGCAAAAATAGATTGCCACGATTTTTTTATAAAAACCTAGAATCTTGCAATGATAGAATTTTCACATTTTATGATATGTGTGGGTATGGCAACAAAACAAGTTGTTATGATTTTTGCATAAATTAAACTTTTTTTTATGATAGTTTTGCTAGAATCGTGCTTTTTATTTTTTAAAAAAACTTACAAAAAGGTAGCCAAATGAAAAAAGGTATCCACCCAGAATATGTCCCCTGCAAAGTAACTTGCGTAACAAGCGGCAAACAAATCGAGGTGCTAAGCACAAAGCCTGAAATCCGCATAGATATTTCTAGCTTTTGCCACCCTTTCTACACAGGAAGCGACAAAATCGCTGACACCACAGGGCGAGTAGAAAAATTCCGCCAAAAATACAATATAAAATAGCATTTGTGATATTTGACTAAAGCTAGATTTTAGTGCTTAGATTTATCCCCACTCCGTTAGGAAATCTAAAAGACATTACCATTAGGAGTTTGGAGCATTTAGCCACTGCGCAAGTTGTCTTGTGTGAGGATACGCGAGTGGCAAAAAGTCTTTTGAAAAATCTGTTTGAGAGGTTTGAGAGGGATTCTAGCTTGCTTGGTGCGATTTTTTGTGGCGCGCTAGATTCTAGCGATTTTACCCTTACGCTAAACCCCGCGACAAAACGATTTATATCCCTGCATTCTCATAACCAACAAGACTTCATTTCCGCACTTACGGCAGATTTTTTTTCCCAAGAAGTCGTGTATATAAGCGATGCGGGTATGCCTAGTATCTGCGACCCTGGGGCGTTGCTTATCCAATATATGCAAAAGCATAATTTGCCCTATGATGTGCTTGTGGGGGGCTGTGCGCTAAGTGTGGCGTTTTGTTTTAGTGGGTTTGCGTTTCAGGGGTTTGTTTTTGGTGGATTTTTGCCACACAAACCAAAAGAGCGAGCGCATAAACTCCAAGAATGCGCTAACGCGACTACGCCAACGATTTGGTATGAGTCCCCGCATAGAATCTTAGATACGCTAAATGACATAGCTAGGATTTTGCCTAGCACACGAGTGTTTGCGATAAAAGAGATTAGCAAAATCTACCAACGACATTTTTTAGGAAGCGCAGATGAGATTTTGTCTATGCTTAGTGAAAATACTTCAAAGCAAAAATCTACCAAAAATGATGATAAAATCTTGCAGGGCGAATGGGTGGTTATTTTAGAGCCTAGCCAAAATCCAAGCGAGTATCTAAGACTAAGCAAAGAGGACATTATCGCCCTAGAAATCCCCCCCAAAATCAAAGCCAAAATGCTTTCAAACCTCACAGGCAAAGACACCAAAGAAATCTACTCAAATCTAGTGAAAATAACAAAATCTTAAAAAAATCTAAAAAACAAAAGTCAAAAACACAAAAAAACACAAAAAGGAACGCATAAAATGCCAACGACAAATCCCGCGACCATCAACGAAGCTACCCAAAAATCTATCAAAGAGTCTATCAAAGAATCCGCAAAAAAATCCCCCCAAAAAACTATCAAAACAATTATCAAAAAATCTAGCCCATATCTTAATAGCGATGTTGCAAAAAATGATTTTAGCCCCCAAAAAAATAGCCAAACAAAACATCGCCCAAACAATGCTAGCCAAAAAGATTCTAGCCACGATAGAGAATCTCTTATCATTTATGGAAAGCAGATTTTGCTGTTTGCCATCGCCCATCACGCCGATAAAATCGACCAAATCTATCTCTCAAAAGAAGTTGATAAAACAATGTTTGCCAAACTAAAATCTACTCATAAACCTATCATAAAAATCGATAACAAAAAAGCTCAAGCCTTAGCGCGTGGGGGAAATCATCAAGGATTTTTAGCTAGCATTTATCCGCCAAATATTCTTAGCCTAAGACAAATCAAAGCCTTTGATAAAATCATCGTGCTTTGTGGGCTAAATGATATGGGAAATATCGGCTCTATTTTCCGCAGTGGCTATGCTTTGGGGGTAGATGGGATTATATTAGCTGATAGTTTTTTGGACATAGATGATAAAAAAAATGCGGCAAAAAATGCCCAAAAACTATCCACCATTTTGCGCTCTTCAGCTGGTGCGGCACTTAGTATGCCTTTTTGTGTCGTCCCTAGCGCACTTAGCATCATAAATGAGCTAAAAGAGGCTGGGTTTGCTATCTATGGTAGCGGGACAAATGGCGAAAATATCACAAACGCACAAAATCTAGCAAACAACAAATGGGCGTTATTTCTTGGTGGCGAAGCAAGTGGATTATGCGGAAAAATAACAAAAAAATTTGATAAAATTCTAAGCGTAAAAATGCACCGTGATTTTGACTCGCTAAATGTAAGCGTAGCAGCGGGAATTCTTATATCATATTTACTACATTAAAAGGAGTTAGAATGGATAACAATATCCAAAAACTACAACAAATAGGACTTAAAGAGATTTCTAAGCAGACAAGGATTTCAAATTCTCGCTTAAAAGATATTTTTGAGCAAAATTTTTCAAATTTTAAGCGCGTGCATTTGGTGGGATTTTTGCAGATTTTGGAGCGCGAATATAAGCTAGATTTATCAAGCGTGCTGCAAGCCTATGATAATTTCCACGAAAATGGTGGGATACAATATAGCCAATATAGCAATGATAACGCGCAAGAATCAGGGCATAACCCCCAAAATCTTACAAGCACTTCCACCCCACAGACACAGCGACAAACACCCAACTCCACGCAAGAATCTAACACCAAACAAACAAGCCAAAAAGAGCCTAGCATAGACACTTCTTTTGATTTTGGGGTAGGCACTAGCGAGGAAAAATCACAGCAAGAAACACCCAAAAAAGAGATTCCACAAATTGATTTGCGACCTAGCATTGATGAGCCACAAAAAAATGATGACAAAGAAAGCCAAGAAGAAAAATCTAGCAAACTAGAATCTAGCGAGCAAAAAAAGCCAAAATCTCAAAAATCCAAAAAAACAATCCAAAATGAAGTAAGTTTTGATACGCAAAAAAGGCGATATGATAGCATCGACACACGCAAAAAAGAAGCCATTTCTAAGCAGAGATTTTATCTTACGATTGTTTGCACGATTATCGCGGTGCTGATATATCTTATTTACCAAAATCTATCTAGCAAAAATGAGGCAAAAAGCGAGTCAAATTATGATTTGGGACTACCAGAAGACATCACCAAACCAAGCTATGATGAGCAATCCCAAAGCCAACAAGGCGAAATGATACAAAGCGAGGGAATGCAAGAAATAAAAGATGAAAACCAAAGCGATGCGCAATCTAGCGAGCAAAATATAGAATCTAGCACGCAAGATAGCAATGCTAAACAAAATCTTGCAAATGAAATATCTACGCAAAGTCAGCTTCAGTCTTTGCAACCCACGCAATCCGCACAGCCTGTGCAATCTATTACAAACGCGCAATCCCAAGCCCCACAAATCGCAGGCAAAATGGTAATCAAGGCTGAAAATATGCTATGGTTTGATATTGTGGATTTGGATACTAATAGACGCAAATATCAGGGCGTTACGAGCGATACTTATTCGATTGACAAAGATGATAATCACAAATGGCTACTTGCATTTGGGCATAGCAATTTTAGCCTAAGTATGAATGGCGCGGTAGTCGAAGTCCCAAGACTTGATATTCCGCTGTATTTTATCTATGAGCCCGGAAGTGGATTTAGGCGCGTGGATAATGTAACTTATAAACGGCTATCTGACCAAGCAAGATAGATTTTGGCAAATAGATTTTTACAGATTTCACGGCATTTTTAGCCCAAAACTACCAAAAACCTAGCAGAATCTTATGTTATGTTTTATAAGATTCTGCTTTTTAGATTTGGCAAATGCCAACAAGCATTAAAACACTACAAAATACTTCGCAAAGGCAAAAGATGAAAAAGATTTTATGCTGTTTTTTACTCTCTCTAAGCGTAGCTCTAGCTGACATAGTCGATGACAAAGTCCAAGAAATCATAGGCGAGCAATCCTACAACCAAAACAAAAACTTCATAAACAAAATATTCCAAAACAAAGCCCGCTTTATCATCTCTGGCGCAGGGAGTGAGCGCGTAAATATCGCACTACTACTAAAAGAGCTAAAAGATAATGGGCTTTTGCAGTTAAAATTCCCCACGCCTTTGGAGCTAAGGGCTAGGTTTGTCTCTGAGACTTCGCCTGTGCTACTAAGCTACACGCTAAATAATGTTTTATCCTCCATCGGCTATTCATTTTTCATCACTTCCAAATCCGCTAAAGCAAAAAATATGTCTATGATAGAATTTTCGCTTATCACCGAGCACGCGCTAGACCCTATGATTTTGATAGGCGAGCTACAAAGAAGAGGATTTCGCTTAAATGAAATCAAAAGGCTATCAACAAATGAGTGGGAATACCACATAGCCGCGACAAATCCACAGCTTTTTAATGCAAAGCCCATAAGCGTGGGAAATACCCTTAGCCTGCGCGAAGTAAGCGGGCAGTATTGGTTAAACACCATTTCAAAAGGCACGCTTATCATCAACGCCAATGGTAGGTGGATTCCCCGCGTGGTATGCTATGATAAAAATTTAGAGATTATCAACCTTGTAGTTGCTAAAACCCCACAAACAAGGCTAAATCTAAAGATTGACAATAAAACCGCATTTGTGATGATAACCGATGCGCAAAATCCAGCGATGATAAAGCAAATCGACATTGCGTTTTCGTTTTAGATTTTATAGATTTTGTTTTTCTTTCTTTATATGTTGCGGTTTTAAGAGAAAAATCTAAACAGCAAATATCCCCAAAAAATAAGCGCGCTAATAAGAAGCGCGACATAGCATTTTTTAGAAAAAATCGCGCTAAGGCTTAGAGCCACATAGGCAAGTGCGAGTGGCAAAGATAGATAATAATCAATACTTGGAATTTGCAAATTTATCACCATATCTAGCCATTTATCAACTATCCCGCCAAACCCAACGATATGCAAAAAAATCGCCATAGGAAAAAACACCACAAACGCCAAACTAACAGGAATGCTAACAAGCTGATAAGGCGAAAAATATGGGAAAAAATAATGCACTAATGGCGTAATGCTAAAAAACACTGCGACATTAAACGCCCCCCAATACCACAAAACATAAAACTTGCTTTGAAATTTGGGGAAATATTTGACAAACAAAAATATATAAAATACGCCTGCCATTGACAAAATAAAGCCTATATTAAACGCTGCGCTAGGAAAAAACGCCACACAAATGCACCCAACTAATGCTAAAAGTTTGAAATTTAGTATTTCTAAGCCCCAAAAAAGTAGCAAAAATCCCAAACCCCCCATAACAAGCGCACGCAAAAATGACGGAGTAAAATCTAGCAAGACTAAATACGCACACATAAAAAGCAAAATTATCGCACCTAAATCGTATAATTCATTGCGATAGCTAAAAAATCTGCGTTGAGCGAAGCGATAAAAAGGCGCAAAAATGGCAAACAAAAACGCGCTTAACACACCCAAATGAAATCCGCTAATAGCGATGATATGGGCTAGCCCCAAACGATTTGCCACTTCTCGCCATTGTTTATGCAAAGAATCCGCAAAAAAAAGCGCGCCAAAAAGGCTTGCGTGGATTTGGCTTTCGTGCTGATTTGCAAAATATTGTTTTAGCGGTGCGCTAAATTCTTTTTGTGGCATTAGCGAAATGCTAAATGCAATAAAAAAGCAACTTTTAAAATATTCTACAAAGCTACATTGCGTCTTTGTGTTTGGTTTATTGTTTAGCTTGCCATATACGCGGATAAAACGCCCTTGCAAGTCTTTTAGATTTTCTTTGGAAGTGATATAAAAAATATGCCCTTTGGATTCTAGCTTCATCACGGTGTAGGGTTTATCTGGTTTATTTTCTTTTGTTTTTTGGTATTGAAGTAGGACTTGGGCTTGTATCTCTGCGGGGTTATCAAAAGGAAGCGCGCTGTATTTGTGGTATTCATACGCGATTTTTGCTATGCAAAGCACGCTAAGCAAGGCTAGGGCGATACACCATTGTTTTGCGCCATCTAGCAGGGGAATCTTATAGGGGGAAAATCTTGCTTTTTTTGTCATAGACGCGGGCGATGCCTTTTATGCGACAGAATCTAAAAATATTATGTAGCAAAGATTATCTGCGATACCATTTTGGCGGTTTTGATTCTAGCTTTGTGCCTACAAATACCAAATCTTTTTGGATATTTCTGCGGAGTTTATTGCCCCAACTGCTAAGGGGTTTGTTAAATTTTTTGGCATTGTGAAACATTTTTGAAATATTGCGGACTTTTGAGACATTCCAATCGCTAATATCCGCGTTAAAAAACTCATTGCCCTCAAACATTGATTGCATATCTACCACCCTGCTTGTATCCCAATCCTCAATCCCACTAAAATCCTCCCTGCAAGACAAAAACGCCTCATTGCACGCAAACAAATATCCCATATCTGTGATTTTGCTTGTATCGATTTGGCTAAGTTTTATGCTTTGATTTTGCACGAGCGAGACTAGCTCACTATGGGAAGTTGGCTGATATTTTCTAGGCTTTTTTTGCTCTAGTGGGAAAGGGAGCATTTCATCTTCTATGACATCTGCATAGTATGGGCTAAGCCCTTGCGGGAGGGTAAAACTACCCGCTTGAGATAGCGGGTTTAGTAGCATTTCATTTTCTTCATTGGTAGTGGGATTGGCATAAGAGGAAGTGAAAGTAAATTCACGCAAACTAACTTCCTTAGTTTTTGCTTCCCTAGTTTTTGGTTTCCATTGTGCTTTTGCTTTTTTTCTAGGCTTATTTCCTATATGGTCATCTCTAATCTTTTTAAAAGACACTTTTTGTTTATGTTTTGGCTTTTTTGCATCTTGCCTTACAAGTTCATCAAATTTATCAAAATCAAGCCCTGTCATCTTGCCACAGCCACTCATACAAACGGCGACAAAAAAAAGGCAAAAAAGCCAGCACAAAAAAGTCATAGATTTTGTGATAAACGCGGTTTTTGTGGTGCTTGTGTGGTAAGTGTGAGGGGTGTTGTTTATAGCTTGCATTGCTTTCCTTATAAGATTGCGATTTGCTAAAATCTAAAAGCCAAAATCTAGCATAATGCTAAAAATGCTACAAAGATAAAAACCAGCGACAAAAACTGCATTGCTTTGTTTTTTACGCTTTGATTGGAAAAGTATCGCTGATTTGGTGTTGCATTTGCGATAGCGTTTATCATTGTAGCAGAAATTTATGCTTATGCCTCCTCTATTCGTATAATAATAGGCTTAGATAGCACAACTTCTAGGGCTTCTAGCTCGATTATGGCGTTTTTTATAGCTGATTCTGTGGTGGTGTGGGTGGATAGCAAGATTTTGGCTTTTTGGTTTTTGTTGTTTTTTACATTTTGATTGTCAAAATCCGCTTTTGCAAAATCCTCGCCAAAATTCTCACTAAAATCCTCCCCAAAATTCTCGCCATCATCGCTTGGTTTTTGCAAAAAAGTGCTTATAGAAATATGGTTGCGACTTAGCACAGAGGCGATTTTTTCTAGCACGCCATAAGTATCGATGGCTAAAATCCGCACATAATAACTGCTTAAAATCTGCTCTTTTGGGATTATACTAAGGGGTTGAGAAATGTGAAATCCTAGCATATTGCCACGCATATTTTCACGCATATTTTGGCTTGCATTTTCGTCATTTTCTTGCGTGATTTTGCCTCGTGCGATTTGGATTAAATCACTTATCACAGAGCTAGCAGTAGCCTCCCCACCAGCCCCCGCACCATAATACACGCTCTCCCCCACGCTATCGCCCACCACAGATATAGCATTCATCACGCCATCGACTTTTGCTAAAAGCATTTGTGAGTTTAACATCACAGGGTGGATTCTAAGCTCGATTTGCTCTCCGCGCTTTTTGGCTATGCCAAGTAGTTTTATCGTGTAGCCAAACTCGCGCGCAAACTCAATATCCTCTTTTGCTAGATTTTCTATGCCCTCGATTAAAATCTCTTCGGGGCGAGAATCTATCCCATAAGCAAGGCTAGCCAAAATCAAAAGTTTATGCGCTGCATCTGTGCCGTTTATATCAAGCGTGGGGTCTGCTTCGGCATAGCCTAGATTTTGTGCTTGTTTTAGTGCGCGTGCAAAATCCCAGCCTTCATTGCACATTTTGCTTAATATGTAGTTGCTTGTGCCATTTAGGATTCCGCGAATGGCTAAGATATGATTTGCGCTTAGCCCCTCTTTTAATGCTTTTATGATAGGGATTCCACCGCATACGCTTGCTTCAAAGCCGATGGGTGTTTTTGCTAGTTGTTCTAGCTCGTAGCGATGATATGCTAGCATTGCTTTATTTGCCGTTACAAACGCTTTGTGTTGGCTTAGGGCGATTTTTGCGATATTATAGGCATATTCCACCCCGCCCATTAGCTCTACTATGACATCGATTTCGTTATCATATAGGACTTCATCGGCATTATCACTTAGCGGGATTATCGCGTCTTTGTGCTTGGATACATTTTTTACGATTCCTTTTTTGATTATGATTTCTACGCCTGTGCGAGCGGTGATGATGTCTTTGTTTTGTTGCAAGATTTTGGCAACCGCACTGCCGACTACGCCTACGCCTATAAGCCCGATTTTAAGCTGTTTTTGCATTTTTTCCCTTATTGTTTTTGTTTAGGTTATTTCGCTCCAATATAAAAAACTCCATTACTGCCATTCGCACCGCTACGCCATTTCGCACTTGTTGCAAGACTTTGCACCGCGAATCTTTTAACAATTCATCTTCTATGTCAATATTATGATGCACGGGTCCGGGGTGCATTATTACGATGTCTTTATCGCCTACTAGATTTCGCGTTAAGCAAAAATTATGCGCATAGTCTTTTAAAGAGCCATAATTTTGCTTGCTATGTCGCTCTGTCTGCGTGCGCAAAGAGATAATCGCGTCTAAATCTTTTAACGCTTCTTTTAGATTGTGCGTGCTTTTTAAGCGGTGATTTCCTAGAAAATGAGGCGGGGCAATAAGCGTCAAATCCACGCCATATCGGCTCAAAAGTTCGATATTGCTATTTGCTACGCGCGAGGATTTTATATCGCCTACTATGCCGATTTTTTTGCCCTCTAGATTTTCGCCAAAGCATTGTTTTAGCGTTAGCAAATCTAGCAATGCTTGGGTGGGGTGGGCGTGTGCGCCATCGCCACCATTTATGATTGGACAAGATACGGATTTTTTTAGATGCACAGGTGCGCCAGAGTTTTGATGACGGATAATGATTGCATCAGGGCTCATTGCATTTAGATTTGCAGCTGTGTCGCTTATGGTTTCGCCTTTTGTGGTGGAGGAGCGCGAGACATCTAGACGCGTAACCGCTCCGCCTAGATTTTTTATCGCACATTCAAAGCTACTAAGCGTGCGGGTGGAGTTTTCAAAAAAAATCGTAATGATATTTTTGCCAAATAAACTTTGTGTGATTTGCCCCTGTGGCTTGCTATCTTGCTTGCTAGATTCTTGCGCATTTGTCCTTAGGTTAGAATCCAAAAATGGCAAAAATCCCTTTGCCTTTGTCAAAATATGCTCTACTTCATCTTTGCTTAAATCGTTTGTTTGGATAAGGTGTCGTGTGTTTTGCATTGTTGTCCTTAGGGGTTTGGTGCAAGTCTTGCGTGATTTTGGGGTGTTTTTGGTTTTGTTTTGGTTTTGTTTTGTGGGCTGTAAAAATGGATTTGGTTTATTTATTTTGCAAGTGTGGCTATAATTTTAGCTTATTTTTAGCAAATAATAAAATCTAAGGGCATAACAATAAAATCTAAAAGAATCTAACATTGACATTATTAGGAGAATCTATGCGCTTTTTGCTATCTAAAATCCGTGTTTTTTGCTTTTTAAATCCTTTGCTTTTTGCTATGTTTTTGTCGCCTTTTTTGCTTGCTTCTTGCTCGACTTATTTTTTACGCCCCTTTGCCCCGCAAACCCTAGAAGAAAAAAAAATCCAAGCCACAAGAAGTATCCAAATCCTCAAAGACAATCAAGTAGAAATAATGGTGTTTGCGACATTTCTAAACGATATAGAACATTCGTTTTATCCAAATTTAATATATTTTTTTGTAGAGATTACCGATGCAAATCATAAAAAAGTAAATCTAGCTAGATTTTCGTTTGCCATCATCGATAAGCAGGGCGATACGCACGCCCCAAACTACATAAAAGAATTTTCCAAAGACGAATTTGATGAAATCATTACTCCGCTAAATAAATGGTCGCAATGCTACTTGGTGGCGTTTGATAAATCTAGCAAGATTGATGAAAAAAATATTTCTTTGCAAATGAATGTCGATGATGAATCTTACGCGCTAGATTTTAGTTTTCATATTTTGCCTTTTTCGATTATATAAATCGCATAAATGGGAATCTACTAACAATGAGGCTAGATATTGCGCTAGTAAAAAATGGCTATGTCGATAGTAGGCAAAAGGCTAGCGAAGCGATAAAAGCGGGGTTTGTAAGCGTGGATTTTGCTACTATCACAAAGCCAGCATTTGAAGTGGGGCAAGACACAAAAATCTCTCTAAGCGATGATAAAATCTATGTTTCGCGCTCGGCATTAAAACTAAAAGGATTTTTGCAAGATTTGGGTGTAGGTAGTGATTTTGGCAGTGGCAAAAAAGCTATCGATGTAGGGGCGTCTAGAGGCGGATTTAGCGAGGTTTTGCTAGAATTTGGATTTGAGAGGATATTTTGCGTAGATGTGGGGAGCAACCAGCTTCATAGCAAACTAAGGCAAAATCCACGCATACAATGCGTTGAAAACTGTGATATAAGGGATTTTGCAACGCGATATAATGCAAAATCTTGCATAAACGATTCTAGCACGCAATCTAAGCCATTTGACTTGCTAGTATGCGATGTTAGCTTTATTGGGCTAGATAAGATTTTGGATTCACTAGAAAATCTAAGTGATGAAATGATATTGCTATATAAACCGCAATTTGAAGTAGGCAAAGACGCAAGACGCAACAAAAAAGGCGTGCTACTCCAAAGCAAAATCGATGATAAAATACAGCAAAATCTAGCGGCATTTAGCAAAAATCTAGCACAAAAAGGATTTTGTATAATGCGTATCGCAAAATCTCATATTAAAGGAAAAGAGGGAAATGAGGAATTTTTTATCCATACCAAAAAATAATATGATTTCAAGCGTGGCGATTGGGAAATTTGACGGATTGCATTTGGGACACCAAAGCCTTATAAATGCCCTGCTAGATTTTGCGCTAGATTCTAATGATTTAAACGCAAAATCTAGCCAAAAACATTGCGCGATTATCATCATAGATACGCATTTGGGAGAGTTTTTGACTTCGTTGCAAGATAGATTTGAAAAAATAAAAAAAATCGATTCTAGGCTGCAAGCTTTTAGGCTAGATTTAGAATCTGTGCGGGATTTTAGCGGGGCAGAATTTGTAGATTTTTTGCAAAATCTATTGCCAAATTTGGAAAAAATTATTGTCGGCTATGATTTTGCGTTTGGCAAAAATCGCTTATTTGGAGCGGAGGATTTGCGCGAGATATTTCAGCACAGAGACGGCAAAAACCAAAAAAACCAAAGTAAAAAAAGAGAAGTTATCATAATCCCAAAAGTATGTCAAAATGGCATTCCACTGCATTCTAGCGTAGTCAAAGATTTGATAATGCACGGGGATATGCTAGTGGCAAACAAAATGCTAGGGTGGAAATATAAAATAAAAGGCAATATCATAAGCGGGCAGGGCATAGGCAAAAAAGAGATTTTCCCCACGATAAATTTGCAAGTAAATGGCTATATCTTGCCCGCAAATGGCGTGTATGCCACGCGCACAAATGGGCTAGATTCTGTGAGTTTTATAGGGACTAGGCTTAGCACAGATGGGAGGTTTTCTATCGAAACGCATATTTTGGGGGATTTTAAGGATTTTGTAGATTTTGTAGATTTTGTAGATTCTAGCGGTGCTACAAATCCTGCGGATTTTAGTGACATTTTGGAATCTAGTTTTGGGGATTTTAGCGGGGGTGTGGTGGATTTTAGGGATTTTATGGTAAGGGATTTTATGGTGGAGGTAGAGTTTGTCCAAAAGCTAAGGGAAAATCGCCATTTTGACTCGCTATCTCTGCTAAAATCCCAAATCGCACAAGACATCTGCAATGCAAAAGAGGTGCTAAAAAATTTGTAAAAAACTAAAATAATAGATGTTTGATTTTCCATAGGTTTGTGCAAAAATAATCAAAATTTTATGTTATTATTTTTGCTTTTTAAATCCCACCCTAAAAGGACAAATAATGAAAAAAGGACAAACAATGAAAAACACATTCAAACGCACATTTCAACCACTTGAAATCGCGGCAAAAAAGGCACTTGGCATTCGCAAAAAGCGCAAAGGGCAGATTTTTGATTCGCAAGGATTTGCCATCGATTCACGCGAAAAAATCACGCGCTATATTTTCTTTCTCCCGCTTTTTGCAAAGATTCGCACTCTAATGAATGTAAGCGAATTTAACAATAGCCAAATAGTTGGGGGGGGGGGGGAATCACTATAAGCCCAAATCCACACTCTACACGATAAAAACCACTTACAAGATTCTAGGAATCCCGCTATTTTTTAAGACAAAAACCACAATCACAAAATCAAAACAGCAAAGCAACTACTTTGGCAAATCCCCGTTAAAATTTAAACTCCAAAATACACCCGATGATTTTTATATAGCATTTTGGGGTGGAGGTATCGGCAAATATATCTCCACAAGCCCAAATATTGAAAGCGAGATTTTTGCGCTATGTGCGGGATTAAGCGAGGAAAATAAATCTTGGCTACTTCGGCAGATTTACCGCGAAAAGTTTGCCTACGAATCCAAATCTTGGCGCGTGGATAATCTCACAGACGATGAACGCAATGAACTCATAAAAATCTACACGGAGTTTTATCCAAATATTTTCAAACTTGCTGAAAATCTTTACAGCTACGATGGCTATTTTTTCCCTACGAATTTTTGCGAAATCTCTGTAATGTGGCACAAACATAGTTTGCATATTTTAGAGCCACAGACTTTGGAGGTGATGAGACACAAGGATTTTATCGATGTGGGCGCGTGTATCGGCGATAGCGCGGTGCTATTTGAGAGAGAATTTTGCGATAAAAATATTTACACTTTTGAGCCGACAAAGGAAAATTTTAAGCTACTTAAACGCACTTTGGAGCTAAATAATTCAAAGCGCATAATCCCTGTAAATAAGGCTTTGGGTGCTGAAAAAGGCGAGTTAACAATCAATTATCGCCCAGAATGTATCGGTGGCAGTAGCGCGATTTTTGGTGATGATAGCACGATAAGCGAGAGTGCGGAGGTAACGACACTAGATAGTTTTGTGCGCGAGCATAATATAAAAGTAGGATTTATCAAAGTTGATATTGAGGGTTTTGAGATGGAATTTTTGAAAGGTGCAAAAGAAACGATTTGCACTCAAAAACCAGCAATGCTTTTAAGTATTTATCATCAACCAAGCGATTATTTTGGGATAAAGCCACTAATTGAATCGTGGAATTTGGGCTATAAATTTAAGATTCATAAAGGCGTTGATTTATCTTTGACAACCGAAACCGCGCTATTTTGCGAAGTAGTGGAGTAGATTTGTGCGAATCTAATTTTTTGGATTACTGTGATTTGCGGTGCAAATTTAGCCTTTAAATTTTACATATTTTGACACTTCACTTGAGCTTAAATATGACAATTTGTGGAAACCTGTATTTAAATTTCATTTTAATCTCTTTTTTTGCTACAAAAAAATATTTTGTAGCATACAAAATCGCCACCTTACCCAGCGCACAATCCCTATACCAAAGAAAAGCGTGATTTGGGCGAAAGGCTCTTTAACGAGCCAAGACTATCAGCGTCAAATCAAATCGCGTGCGCGTCCTGCCACGATAAAGAGCTAGGGTTTGGCGATGGGAGAAGTGTGAGCTATGGGCATAATAGACAGCTAGGGCGTAGAAACTCGCCAAGCGTGGTGATGAGCGCGTTTGGCAAAGAGAAATTTTGGGACGGGAGGGCGCAGGATTTAGAATCTCAAAGCCTTTTCCCCATAGCCGACCCGCTAGAAATGGCGTATAACGCCGATAAAGCCGCAAAAAAACTCCGCAAAATCAAAGAATATAAAGAACTCTTTAAAATCGCCTTTGGCACGGATAAAATCACAAAAGAACTCCTAGCCAAAGCCCTCGCCACATATCAGCGAAGCCTAATGCCCGCACAAAATCGCTTCGATAGATTCTTAAATGGCAATGGCAAGGGGCTAAACGATGAGGAAGTGTGGGGACTGCACCTCTTTCGCACCAAAGCGCGGTGTATCAACTGCCATAATAGCGTAGCTTTTAGCGATGGGAAGTTTCATAATCTTGGCTTGCATTTCTATGGGCGTGAGAAATACGAGGATTTGGGGCGATATGAGGTAACCAAAAATCCTAGCGATGTGGGGGCGTTTAAAACGCCAAGTTTGCGTGGCGTGGCAAAGAGTGCGCCATATATGCACAACGGGCTTTTCCCGCATTTGCGGGGTGTGCTGTTTGGATATAATTTCGGTATGGCAAAGCCAGAGCCACAAGATGGCAAGACTTATAATCCGCCTTTCCCAAAGAGCGATGAGATTTTGCGTCCGCTTCATTTAAGCGAAGAGGAAATCAACGCATTAGAGGCGTTTTTGAGGGTGTTATAAAAAGGCTTTAAAAATAGGCTTTTAAAAAAATTGCTAGCGTGGATTTTGTTTGTTTTATTGCTTTTTTGTATCGGCAAATAATATGTGAAAATCTAAAATCAAATCACAAAAACAAATGCTTATTTTTCTCCACCCACGCGCTAAATTTTGATACTTCATCTTTAACGCCACGCAAGTTTAGCTCCACGCATTCGCTTAGAAAATCCTCTTTTTCTACGACTAGATTATAGGATTTTATCGTGTATTTTAGCGCGTTTAGCTCGCTATATTTTATGCGCAAAGTTAGTGATATTTCGGGGGCGTAGCTACTGATTGCGTTGCTAGATTTTAGCGTGTTTAGTGCTTCTAGTGTGGCTTTGTGATATGCTTTTAGTAGCCCTCCTACGCCTAGCTTTACCCCGCCAAAATATCGCACGACAATAATCCCAAAATCTACCATCTCCCACCCGCGCAAGACGCTTAGACAAGGCATTCCAGAGCTACCTTTTGGCTCTCCATCATCACTGCTTCGCTCTATGATTTGTCCTAGAGAGTTTATCACGCGATACGCATAGACAAAATGCACGGCTTTTGGGTGGGATTTTCTTAGGCTATTTAGGGCGTTTTGCAGTGGATTTTGTGGATTTTGCATTAGATTTTGGGTGTGGTTTTGCGTGGCATTTTGGCTAGATTTTGTCGTGCCATCATTTGCATTAGCGCAGATTTTCACTCCAAAGCCTAAAAATTTTGAACCTTTGATTTGGATTTCGCTTAAAGCATTTGGGGTAAAATCCACGCAATCAGCGCAAATAGCATTCGCAAAATCGCCACTTATGGTTTGCATTTTTTGACTTTGCTAGATTTTATTTTAGTGGCAAAATCATTGCGATTTTGTTTGGCTAGAAGTGCAAATATGATATTTATGCAACATATTTTCATCGATTTCAAAGCCTTTTTTTCGCAGAGAATCTATCACAGAGCGCGCGCAATCCGTCTCTTTTGGCCACTCTCTTGGGTGGGATTTTGAGCGCGTTTTATCGCACGCATTTACATACGCTATCTCATTATGCACGCAAATATCCCGCCTAGCATCGATATTATTGACTACGCGCCACAAAAGCATATAGCCATTATCTAAGTCATTTTTGGCTTCATCTACAAAGACTACGATTTTTAGATATGGTTTTAGGGTGGCTAGATTTTTGATAGATTCGCTTAAAGGCTTATCCCCGCTAAAATCTATGCTAGATTCTACCCCCACCCCTATTACCGCGATAGGATTGCGCGTATTTGTGCCGTATTGTCGCACAAGTTTTGCGCTAGGCATTATATTTTGTATTTTTGTGCATAGATTTTCATTGTCTAAAATCTCCAAAATTTCCAAATTTTCTCCACTAGATTTTGCTTCGCATTCGCTTATATCTATCCCTAGCTTGCCTCCATAGGCATAATGTGGGCTTGCGTGGTCTAGCACATCGCATACCCCCTCGCTAAAGACTAGAGAATCTAGCCTAAAGTGATTTAGCACAAAATCAAAAATAGCTTTATAATCCTCCAAAGGCGGGGCATCTTCGCCTACAAAAATCGCGTGTTTGACAAAGCTCATCTGCCCCACCCCCCAAAAAGCGTGCATTATTTGGCGAGCGTGTCCGTAATATTGTGGAGCGATTTTTGCCAAGATTAGATTGTGAAATACGCCATTTTCAGGCATATTATAATCAATTAGCCCGCTAGCACTTGTTTGCAAAAGTGGCAAAAACACGCGCTCTGTCAAATAGCCCATATATTTATCCTCTAGCGGTGGTTTGCCTACCACAGTGGCTGGATATATGGGCTTAGATTTCATTGTGATTGCGCTTATCTCTAGCACGGGATAAGGCTCGATAGGCGTATAAAATCCCGTGTGATCCCCAAAAGGTCCCTCTTCTTTTAAGTGCGTAGTATCTACCCAGCCCTCGATGATAATATCTGCATTTGCAGGCACGCTAAGCGGGTTTGTAAGGCATTTGACTACTTTTGGGCGCGTGCGTTTGATAAGCCCATAAAGCATTAGCTCATAGATTCCATTTGGCAGGGGTGCTTGCCCGCACCAAGTATATAGCGCGTCTCCGCCTAGCGCGATAGATACGGGCATTTTTTCGCCTGCTTTTTTGTATTGATTAAAAAAATGCGTAGAATCTTTGTGGATTTGCCAATGCAAGCCTAGCTCGTTTTTGCTATGCACTTGCAAGCGATACATTCCTACATTTTTTTTCTTGCCCGCTAAATCCTGCGTATAAACCTGCCCCATAGTGATAAATGGCGCGGCATCGCCCTCCCAAGTCGTAAGAATCGGCAAAATGCCTAAATCCACATTTTTGCCTAAAAATCTCACTTCTTGTGCGGGGGCGTTTTTGACTAGCTTTGGCAGGGTATAATACAGCCTAGAAAATCGCTTTATCGCGCTAAAAATGCCTTTTATGCCTTTTGGTGGGGATAGATTTAGCAGTTCTTTAATAGTAGTGGCGATGGATTCTGGTTTGGCAGAGGCGATTAGCTCTACGCGCTTAAATGAGCCAAAAATATTGGTTAATACGGGCATAGAAAATGTCTTGCTAGAATTTGCGGGGTTAAGCGTGGATTTTGTCAAATCAATAGGATTTGTAAAAAGCAATGCCTTGCCACCGCCCTCTTTTTTGACTTCCAAATACGATAAATGCGGAATCTCTAAATAAATATCAAGTGGCGTGTCAATGATTGTGATTTCGTTATGTTTTTTAAATAATTCAATAGTTTGTTGCATTATTTTCCTTTTTTTTAGATTTTAGATTTTAGATTTTGAGCGTTTGTGAAAAATGTGCAAAATGCGCATTTGTTATTCTAGATTTTCTTTCACGCATTCAAAGATTTTGGCAGGCGCAATAGAAGCGATTTCAAACTCTTCGCCCTCACTTAGCACAAAAGGATTGCCCAAAAGCACGCGTTTTAGCCTACTCTCTCGCATATTTTTACCACTAGAATCTAGCCTATTTCCTAGTAGCACAATCGCGCAAGGTTGCCAAATCGCCCACGCCAAATGCGTTATCCCCGTATCGCCACCGATGACTATGTCCATATTTTTTAGCACAAATTTTATGCTATTAAAATCAAGTCGTGGCAATTTGATAGCGTTTATGTTTTTGGATTCTAGTAGGGTGGTTAGCGCATCTGCTTTTTTTTCATCATCATTCCACACCACATAAACTGCAATATTTTCATAATGCTTTTGGAGAAGCTGGGCTAGCGTGCAGTATTTGTCAATGGGGTAGGTTTTTTCTTTTATCGAAGCCTCGATGACAAATAAAAATTTTTTAGATTCTAAAATCTCTTTTGGTAGATTTTGCGCTTTTGTTTTTGTATCGTGCGTGTTTGTTTGCGCGCTTTTTTTGAGGGCGATAGATTTTTGGTAGGATAAAAATCTATCGCTAAAATCCACCACTTTTGAAATATCTATCCCAAAGCCCGCCCCACGCAAATCAAGCACTCTTTTAAACCCCCTTAGATTCATCACTGTGTTTTCTAGCTTTTCTATGTTTGTGGTGTTTTGTATTTCTTCCATTCCTTTTTCATACAAATCCTCCCTGCCGATTCTGCGCAAAATATTGCGCACATCTACGCCAAAAGAGCTAAACGCCACCAAAAAATTTCTAACCAAAATATTTGTATGATATGGCACATCTACTTTATGCGTATAAAACACGCTAGCTAGCCCCTCCCTGCACCCTTTTGCGCTAAATCCCACAAACTTTTTGCTTTGCAAACATTTCCCAACGATAGCAGATTTTAGCAAGCCTTGCATATCGATGACTACATCATATTGCCCACAAGAGCGAGCGTATCGCCAGATTTTATAGATTCCAAATGGGGATTTTAGCCATTTTTTGAAAGGCAAAGCATGAAGCGTGCTAATACAAGGCGAATCACGCAAAACCCCACCAAATCGCTCATCTACAAACCAATCAATTTGCAATTTTTCTTTTTTGTCCGCTACCAATAGCCCACCAAGCAACCCCCCAAGCCCGCCCAACACGCTTGCAGATACCACCACATCTCCTAGCGCACTTAGCCGCACAATCGCAATTTTGCTCATACTCCGCCCTTTTTGATTATTTTTGTTATTTTATGTTTATTTGATTAAATCTAAAACCCCGACTTTTATTGCCCTAAATTATAGCCAAACTACTTTTTCCAAACCGCATTTTGTCAAAAATTTTTTATAAATATTATGCCTTATCATTATTTAAGCATTTTTGAGATAAAATAGCGTCATTGTATTTGGAATTAGATTTTAACAACGGAGCGAGAAATGAGCAACCTAGCACAACTACAAAATCCACCATCATCGCAAACATCGCAAATAGCGCAAAAGGCGCAAAAAACGCGAAACATAAATTCGTTTTTAGATTTTGTGCGAAGCGGGGGTAAATCTAGCAAGGGTAAATTTAGTAAGGTAGATTCTATCAAGCTAGATTCTACATATTTGGATTTCAAAAATGAAGCAAAGGAATTTTTAGGGGAGCGAATCTTTAGCGATTATGCGCGTAGATTTGCCTATGGAATCGATGCTTCCTGCTATCGCTATATCCCAAAACTTGTAATATGGGCAAAAAATGAGCGCGAGATAAAGCGACTATTTGCCCTAAGCCAAAAATATAATATCCCTCTTAGCTTTCGTGCTAGCGGGACTTCTCTAAGCGGGCAGGCGTGTAGCGATAGCGTGCTAGTGGTGGCAAATGAGTTTTGGAAAAATATAGCAATAAAATTTGATGAGGAAAAATCTAATGCAAAATCTAGCACAAAATCTAGCGTAAAATCTAAGGCAGATTCTAAGATAGATTCTAAGGAAGCTAGCCCAAATGCTACGCACAAAATCCCAACAAAAATCCCAACTTCAATCATCTGTGAATGTGGCGTAATCGGCGCAGATGCCAACGCAGCCCTAAAACCTTATAAACGCAAAATAGGACCAGACCCAGCCACGATAAATAACGCCCTAATCGGTGGGATTTTCTCTAATAATTCTAGCGGAATGTGCTGCGGGGTAAAGCAAAATAGCTACCAAACGATAAAATCTATCCGTGTGATTTTGGGGGATTTACACCCAAAACAAAATCAAAGCCAAAAACAAAATCAAAATAGCGACACAAAAAACGCGATACATAGAAACAAATCCATTGTCCTAGATACTAGCGATTACGCAAAAGAGGACGAAAATCTAGCCCATTTTGTCGCTAACTATCCTCACATCGTCCAATCACTGCTTGATTTGCGAGATGAGATTTTGGCTGATAGAGAGCTTTGCGCGATGATAAAGCGCAAATTTGCTATCAAAAACACCACAGGCTACGCCCTAAACGCATTAGTAGATTTTAGCGAGATAAAAGACATACTAAACCATATCTTTATCGGCGCAGAAGGCACGCTAGGCTTTGTCTCACGCGTAGAATATGAATGTGTGCAAGACTACGCTCACAAGGCTTGCGCGTTGCTTTTTTATGAAAATCTAGCCCTTGCAAGCGAGGCTGTAAAGATTTTGGCAAAAAATGATAATATCGTAAGTGCGGCTGAAATAATGGACTATGCCTGCCTAATGAGTGCGGCTAGCTTGGAGGGAATGCCTAGCGAAGTGGCAAAAGTAAAAGAGGGGAATTGTGCGATTTTGGTGCAACTAGAAGAGGATTCTTTGGAAACATTGCAAGATAATATTGCCATCATACAAAACGCGCTAAATCCCATAAAAAGCCTTTTTGGCGTGCGTTTTAGCTTTGAAAAAAAAGAGCAAGAATCGTGGTGGAAGATACGAAAAGCCCTGCTACCTCTCTCTGCCTCATCGCGCCCGAGTGGAGCGACTGTCATCACAGAGGATATTTGCTTTGAGATAGAGCATTTTGCATTAGGCATACAAAACATACAAAATCTTTTTTCGCAATACAAATATGAGGGAATCATATTTGGGCACGCTTTGAGTGGAAATGTGCATTTTATCATTACCCCGCTACTAAAAAACAAGGCTGAAATCACCAAATTTGGCTCTTTTATGGAGGATTTGGCAAAAATGGTGGCAAATCTACAAGGTAGCATAAAAGCAGAGCACGGCACGGGGCGAATGGTTGCGCCATTTGTCGAGCTAGAATGGGGAGAAAAAGCCTACAAAATCAACCAAAAAATAAAGCAAATATTTGATAGTCGCAATCTAATAAACCCCGATGTCATCATCACAAATGACAAAAATATCCACCTAAAAAACCTAAAACCCGCAAGCGAGAATGTGCTAGAGGATTATTTAGATGCGTGTATGGAATGTGGATTTTGCGAGAAAATCTGCCCTAGCAAGCATTTAAGCCTAACTCCACGCCAAAGAATCGCGCTATATAGAGAAATCAAACGGCTAAAATTTATGCGCAAAAAAAGCGCGAACCAAAAACGCGAATACAAAGAGCTAAAAAATGCCTATAAATATTTAGGGGAGCAAACTTGCGCAACTTGCTCAATGTGTGCGACACTATGCCCGCTAGAAATCGACACGGCAAAAATCGCGCTAAAACTAAGCGCGAAACGAGCGAAAAAAGAGGGTGGATTTTTGGGATTTATCGCACAAAATCTAAGCAAAAATATCGCCCTTATGACAAGCCTAGCACGGAATCTAACGAGTTTTAGCAACGCATTGCAAGATATATTTGGCAGAAAAAATATGCACGCTTTGACACGCGCCCTGCATAGCGTGATAGGCACGCCACTGCTTCCACAAACTATGCCAAAATCAAATGAAAAAACGCAGTTTTTAAGCACAACGGAGACGATGAGAGATAAAAATCTAAAAGGCGAAGTGGTGTATTTTACTTCTTGCTTAAATCGCATATTTGCACCAAAAACGCCAAAAGATTTTGCAAAAACCTTTGACAAAGAAATGGCAAAATCGCTAGATAGACCATTGCAAGAGGTTTTTGAAAGCCTGTGCAAAAAGGCTGGCTTTGGGCTAGTGTATCCCAAAAATATACAAAATCTTTGCTGTGGCAAGGCGTATAAAAATCACAAAAAAGAGGGAAAAAAGCTAGCAAAAAAGGCGTATATCGCGCTAAAAGAGGCAAGCCAAAATGGCAAAATCCCAATCGTGTGCGACCACTCTGCTTGCTCACTAGAAATGCTAAAACAAATCAAAGATTTTGAAGCGCAAGAAAATCTAGGCAAGATAAATTTTGGAGAGCCAAACGCGCTTAGATTTTATGATTTGCCTGCGTTTGTGAATGAAGTTTTGTTGCCACATTTAGAGATTGTCCCTTATGAAATCTACCTAGATAATAAGCGCGAAAATAGCAATGCAAGTGAGAATAATGCCCAAACAAACACAGCGCAAACAAATGCGCAGGAAAAATGCGAAAAAGTCGCAATCTATGCACCCTGTGGGAGTAGAAATCTAAGCGTAAAATCTCATAAATGGGAAGAGAGTATTTTTTCTCTTGCAAATGCGTGCGGGGCAAACATAGCGCAGGATTTGCAGGTAAAATGCTGTGGCTTTGCGGGCAACAAGGGTTTTATCACGCCTAGTTTGAATGAAAGCGCGTTAAAATATTTTGGTGCAAATTATCTAAAAGATTTTGCGCAAGATTTTAGCAGGGATTGTGATGATTTGTATAGCGGGTGTGCTAGTGGCTTGCCACAACCGCGACAACATTACCAAAAAGATTCTATATTTGGCGGGGTAAAAATCGGCTTTAGTAGCTCTAGCACTTGTGAAATCGGGCTAGCCAAAAAAAGTGGCTTTGAGTGGCGACATATCATTTACCTTGTGGATATTTGCGCGAAATAATGCGCATTTGACACGAAATAAAACAATCAAAACTTGTGTCTAGTTGTCAAAAAACAAAACATTGTATGCTAGAATTTTTCTATGGCAAAAATTGATGAAATCAAAGAACGATTGACAATGTTACGATTTTGGCTAGGCATAGTGGTGGCTACTTTTTTAGCCATCTCTGGCTGGTGTATCACAAGCTATGCTGTGGCTCATTTATTGTTGCTTGCAGGTGCGGTGATATTATTATTTTTTCTGCTTGTGATTGCATTTTTTATCAACAAAGCAATAGACAAAAAATGCAGAGACATAGGCAAAGCAAAAAGGAAATAAAAGGATTGTTTATGGAATTTTTAATTTTTGGTATTGTATTTTGTGGAATAGGTTTTATAGGTTTTTTAGCTCTTAACACCGCAATGAAAGAGTTGAATAACTAGCATTTACTTTGCTTGCTAATGCAGGCTAGATAGCTTTAATATCGTTTGCAAAATGAATAAGTTGGTTAGTTTGCTTTATGCGAAGCAAGTATCAAAAACTTTTATACAAACAATATTTTTGCCAATATTTTTTCAAAGAATAGATTTGCGCATATTTTGTAAAGTATTTTTGCGGGCGTTTTTTTGTGTGTTGGTTGGGGCGTTTTTTGTGCAGGCACATTGTAGTGAAGGATTTATGACGCTAGCTCAAGCTAATGTAAAAACAGCCTCTAAACCAACCCCAAAATCAAGCGCAACAAAAAATCTAACTACAAAACAAAAAAACACGCAAACACGGCAAAAAAGCCCTACCAACGCAGAATCTAAGCAATCTAAAAACGAAAAAAGCCCAAAATCTAAAAACACAAATCAAAAAAATACGAACGCAAAAGAAGCTAAAGAATCTAGCGAATCCAAAAACACAAAACAAAATCAACAACCAACTAACCAAGCACCACAGCCAAAATCCCAAGCCAAACTTCCCTACTCAAAAAAAGAACTAAAAGGGCTAGATGATTTTTTGGAATCGTTGCCAAAATACACGCAAAAACAACTCCAAGAACTGCAAAAAGAAAAAGAGATTTTCGCGCTAGCAAACCACACTCAAACCACCCAAGAATCTAAATCAAAAGCCTTAAAAGCTCATTGCCAAAAAGGCTCTGCAATCGCTTGCTCAAGCAGCACTATCTCAAACCAAAATCCAAATGATTTTCAAAAAGCTCAAAAAATGCTACAAAAAGAATGCGAAGCAAAGCCACCAAATGCCAGAAGCGGGCTATATTGCGCTAGGCTTGCGGATAAATATTTGATAGGTAAATCCAAGCAAAATGCGTTTGAAAAATCCTGTCAATTAGGCGAGCCACTAGGCTGCATAGGCGCGCTAAGTGGCAAAATCAACTCCAAAAAACGCAAAAAATATATCATCATCGCCCACGCCATAAGCGAAAATCTATGCGAAAACGGAGAGGGAATCTACTGCGGAGTGGTGGCTAGCGTGCTAAATTTTAAGCTAGTGGGAGGGGCGGAGTATTACGCCAAAAAGGGCTGTGAGGAACTGCACGATAGGCTTACTTGCCTAATTTTAGAGAGGCTAGAAAACAAACCAAAATCTATGCGCAAATAGCCATAAAATCTACGCTACATTTGTCGCGAACTTAATATGAAATTACTACGATTTTGCAAATTTTTAACAAAATCACAAAATCTAGTAATGGCTACATTGCTTTGTTATGCTAAGGGCATAGCCTAATTCTTACGAAATCTAAATATGACAAACTTTCATTATCGCAAGCGGTTTTGTCAAATCCGCGTGGCAATCTACAATGTAATATAAACAAAATAGATTGCCACGATTCTGCAACTTTTGACAAAGTTGCAGAATCGTGCCATGACGGCATTGTTTTCCCCTCCCTTGCGGAGGGGGCTAGGGGGTGGGTATTTTTAAATTTTACCGCCGACATTATAGGCAAGGATTCTACTTCCGTCATTGCGAGCAAAACACAAGACTTGCGTGGCAATCTATATCCACAAAGCGCAAAACACGCTTTTGACAAACCGAATAAAATAGATTGCCACGATTCTGCAACTTTTGACAAAGTTGCAGAATCTCGCAATGACGGCAATGCAAATTCTTTCAATGACAAGATTGTAAATTTTGCTAGTGCAAAATCTACCCACCCAACCCAACGGGTTGCGAGGCGTTAGCCGAAGCAAAACCCCCTCCGCAAGGGAAGGGGTTTTTAATTCCCCAAGCAAATCGTCATTGCGAGCGAACGCTAGTTAAGCGTGGCAATCCATAAGCAAAAAAACATTATCATAATTCAAGTGCAAGGAAGTATCCAAACATAAAAAATCTGCAAAAAAGTTGTTTGATTTATCAAGCACTATAAAAACTATCAAAGATTATCAAAAATTATCAAAAACTATCAAAATCACTTAAAAAACTCTAAAAATCCTCCAAAAATCTCTAAAATCTCTAAAATCCCTAAAAAACACCCATAAACAACTACCCAATAACCCCCAAAATCCCTCAAAAAAATCCATCAAAAACTCTCCCCAAACCATTGTGCGACACTACTTCGTATCGTTTGTCGTAGCTGGATTCCTGCGATAATATCCTCGCTTAACGCCTTTTGCAATAAACTTACTGCCCCATTGCGAAATTTACTCAAATACGGATGGTCAATTTGCGCCCAATCCCCCAAAAACACGATTTTGCTATCCTCTCCTAGCCTTGTGCCAATGAGCTTAATCGTGGCGTTTGAGGCGTTTTGGACTTCATCAAAAATGACAAATTTTTTGCGGATAGTTATCCCGCGTGCGTGGGCAATATCCACCACTTGAATATTGTGCTTTTTGATAAAATATTCTGTGGCGTCCTCTTTGTGAATAGTATTTACATCGCCACGATATTCTATGTAGTTTTTCATCGAAGTGCTTTGCAAAGAATCTATCGTAAAATTTATCGCGCTATAAAGCGGATACATAAAATACCCTAGTTTTTGTTCTTCATCGCCCTTGCGAAATCCTAGCTCGGCTTCTTTATCGCTCGCTGTTACGGTGTTTCTTAGGTAGATTATGCCATCGACTATGCCTTCTTTTTGGAGGTAGATTCCTGCTTGCAGGGCGATTAGGGTTTTGCCTGAGCCTGTGGAGCCTGTGGCGATGGTGGCGATATTTTGTTTATTTATTAGCAGGGCAAAAAGCATTTTTTGCTCTAAATTCATAGGCAAAATATAAGGATTTGCCTCTTTTATTAGGTTATCTAGTTCTAGTTCATAAAATTTCCCGCTAGATTTGCTCCCCATTTTTATGCCAAATCGCTTTTTGCCCGTGAGATATAGTGAGCTATCGGTATTATCTTGCTCATCGATTTGGATAAGACTCCATTGGCTAAGGGCTCTAAAATCCTTGCTTTTTTCTAGCGTGGCGATATCGGCGTCTTTGTGGAGCAAAAATCTATGCCAAAAATCTATATCGCTTGGATTTTCCACGCGGTCGCGAAATAGCGATTCTGCTTTAATATTGCTAGCAAGGCAGCGGATTTTTAGCGACATATCATTGGTAAGCAAAATCAAATTATAATCTTTGGCGATTTCTGCGATTTTGGCGTCATTTAGCCCGTATTCTAGGGATTTGGTTTTGTAGTTTTGGCGAAAAATCACAATAAGCGGAATGCGCGTTGTTTTTGTTTGCGGATTTGGGTTATTTGGGCTAGTGGATATGCTTTGACGGATTTCATAATGCACTATGCGGACAAAATCCCCCTCTAAGATTTTAGGCAAAATCTTAGAAGTAGCGCAAGTGGCGGTGGTGGCTGGGGTAGTGGATTTTGTGGATTTGGTGGCGTTTGTAGATTTTGCGCTAGTCTTGGCGGATTTGTGCGTGCTAGATTCTGCTTCATCAACGATATTGCGGAAAAACTCTCGCGCAAAAAATCCAACCTCGCTAGAAGTCTTTTTTTTGTCAAGCTCTTCTAAAACAATATCGCTTACAAAAAGAGTGTTTTTGGAATCTTGGTAGAGATAAATGAGATTTTGCGGGTCATCTAAAATAATAGAAGTGTCGATAAGGTAGGATTTTTTGCTCAAAATTTGCCCCTTTTTATTTAAATTGTCATTTTAACCTGCATTTAGTTTTATTTTGTTACAATTCTTTGTGCGTAAATCATTTGCTACATTTTGCTTTTTGATTTTAGCAAAAACGCGTTTTAAAAAACGCATTTGGCACGATAAATGCAAGAGGCAAAATTGTAGCATTGTGATTTTTAAAATCTTATAAAAAGGAGACAAAATGTCAGTAACTTTCAAAGGAGCACCTGTAAGCCTTGTAGGCAAGCAACTAAAAGTCGGCGATATTGCCCCACAAATCGAGCTTGTGGATAAGGATTTAAACCATATCAAAGTCGGTGGCGCACTAGGCAAAAAACAAATCATAAATGTCGTCCCAAGCCTTGATACAGGGATTTGCCAGATTCAGACAAAACGATTTAACAAAGAAGCTGCTAGCCTAAGCAACGCGGTGGTTTTTGTGGTGAGTATGGATTTGCCATTTGGTGCGGGTAGATTTTGTGCGGTAGAAAATATCGATAATATCGTGGTGGCAAGCGATTTTATGGAAAAAACTTTTGGCAAAGAATACGGGCTTTTGCTAGCAAATACCCCGCTAAAAGGTTTGCTAACTCGCGCTGTGATTGTCCTAGATGAGAGTGGCAAAGTCATCTACCAAGAAATCTGCGAGGAAATCAACAAAGAGCCAGACTATGAGTCAGCCCTGCAAGCTGCAAGGGTGTAATCTCTAAAAAAGCTAGAATCTAGCTAGAATCTTTTGTAAAACATATAAAATCATTGCAAAAGATTCTAGTTTAGAATCTTTTTAGATTTTGCAAAAATTTGTAAAATCTAAAATCTACGAAAACTCACAACTTGCCTTATTACTTTTTTTCTCCCCGAAAATTCTTTCACAACTCCTTAGAAAATACTTGATTTTATGCGTTTATTTTCGCGCTTTTTATGCGTTGCCAAAAATCGCGCTACAAAAATTTGCGCTAAAAAGTTTGCGTGTAAAATTTTAACCCCGTTTTTTTCGCTATTTTTTTGCCATTTTTTTACGAAGTTTGAAAATTTTTGTATTTTTTACATTTTTTGCTACACGCAAAAAATCCGTGCCGAGTATCGACAAAAATCCATTTACTTTAAATTTTTGGAACACCACTTGCTTTATCCATTTGCCAAATTCCACCGCGAAGGATGCAAATGAGTTTCAGGATAAACACAAACATTGCTGCGCTAAATGCGCACACCACAGGCGTAGAGAACAATAGGTTGCTAGCAAGCTCGCTTGAAAAGCTTAGCTCAGGGCTTAGAATCAACAAAGCCGCTGATGACGCTTCGGGTATGGCGATTGCGGATAGTTTGCGAAGTCAAAGTGAGAGCTTAGGACAGGCGATAAGAAATGCCAATGACGCTATCGGTATGATACAAGTAGCCGATAAAGCGATGGATGAGCAAATTAAGATTTTGGATACGATAAAGACAAAAGCTATCCAAGCCGCTCAAGATGGGCAGACGCTAGAGTCTCGCCGTGCGCTTCAAGCCGATATTCAGCGATTACTAGAAGAGCTAGATAATATCGCAAATACCACTAGCTTTAATGGTCAGCAAATGCTATCTGGTTCTTTTTCTAACAAAGAATTTCAAATCGGCGCATACTCAAACACCACTATCAAAGCCTCTATCGGTCCCACAAGCTCGGATAAAATCGGGCATGTGCGTATGGAATCCTCATCTATACTAGGCACAGGTATGCTAGCAAGTGCTGCAGGCAAAAATCTAACCGAAGTCGCGCTAAATTTCCGCGAAGTAGATGGGCTAAATAGCTATGAGCTAGAGACTTGCAAAATCTCTACTTCCGCAGGTATGGGCGTAGGACACCTAAGCGAAATCATCAACAAATTTTCAGATACGCTTGGAATCCGCTCTGCTTATAATGTCCTAGCCACAAGTGTCGATCCCGTAATGTCTGGCACGGTAGAAAAGCTAGTCATAAATGGCACAACCATAGGAACGGTAAATGATGTGCGCAAAAATGACTCTGATGGACGGCTAATCAACGCCATAAACAGCGTAAAAGAGCGCACAGGCGTGCTAGCATATCTTGACATCACAGGGCGACTAAATCTCTCCGCCCCCGATGGCAGAGCGATACAAATCCACGCTGAAGGCGATGCGGCAACCGTGTTTGGTGGCGGGGATTTCAACGGCATATCAGGCTGGAATCACGCAATCATCGGACGCCTAACACTTATCCGCACAGATGCGCGCGATATTTTGGTAAGCGGGGTAAATTATAGCCATGTGGGATTCCACTCCGCACAGGGCACAGCAGAATACACGGCAAATTTGCGCGAGCTACGCGGAATCTTTGGCGCAAATGTGGCTAGCGCGTATGGTGCAAATGGCAATGTCGCGCAAGCGGATTTGAATTGGAAAGGTATCGGCGCGGGCGTAACGACACTAAAAGGTGCAATGCTTGTTATGGATATGGCGGATTCTGCACGCGCACAGCTTGACAAAATCCGCGCAGACATAGGCTCTGTCCAGCTCCAACTTGTCGTAACCGTAAATAATGTCTCCGTAACGCAAGTCAATGTCAAAGCCGCAGAATCTCAAATCCGCGAAGTGGATTTCGCTAGCGAATCCGCAAACTTCTCTAAACACAATATTTTGGCTCAAAGCGGTAGCTTTGCTATGGCACAAGCAAACGCAGTCCAACAAAATGTGCTTAGATTGCTACAATAGTGATAAATCTTTGGTAGCATAAATGGGCTAGGGCTTTTGGCTAAAAAAGCCCTTAGCGTTTTGGATAGTTTTTTGAGTAGTTGTTGAAAACTTTTTAAATAGATTTTTAATTATGATACAAAATGTCATAATGTAAGAATCTATTTGCTTTTTTTGCTTACAATCTTTTCACTGCTTTTTTGGCAGTCGTGTTGGTTTTGCTTAGTTAGATTCCACGATATGTTTAAGAAACTATTTTTACTTCACTAGATTTTTGGGCTAGATTTTGAGATTAGATTTTTTAAGCTAGATTTTTAGACTAGCTTTTTTTGATATGTCGTGCTTTGTCGCAAATCTAGCAAACGCATAAACCACACTCACCCCACAATAAGCCCACAAAAACGCATCAAAACAATAATCCCACGCAGGCAAATCCCCCAAAATCTTGCTATGATACACTAGCAATGCACACACCAAACTAACCCCAAATCGCTTGCTAATCAAATATGCAAAAAAAGCAAAAATCCACAAAACTACCGCTTGAAAATCTGCATAATAAAAATCAAGCCATTTACCTTCAAAACCACATACACTAAGCAATCCACTAATGCTAAAAATCCCTCCCAAAAATTCCAAATACACCCCCAAGCACACGACAAAAATCACAATTTTTGCGCGCAGGTCAAAAAATCCACAATCAAAAAATCCACAAGCGCAAAATGGGGTAGCAAAAAATGATGATTTTACATTATTCTCACAATTTTTTGCATCGCCACTTTTTGTCCCATCATTTTTTGCTTCACAATTTTCTTTCTGCCAATTTTTTGCCTTACAATTTTTTGTTTCCCAAAATCTCGCATTCCCAAAATTTTGCCTTACAAACATAAAATCTTTTGTCAAAATCCCTGCTATGCTCCACGCGCTTGCTATCAATAAAAGCACGCTAGGTGTGCCAAAAAGCGCATACACATACCCGCTTAGACTAAAATCTAAAAACGGCACAAGCAAGACAAAAAATCCCACTACGCAAAAAATGATTTTGCTAAAAACATTTGGCAAAAATCTTTGTGCTAAAAATAGCGCGACTGATACAAGCACGATACTTATTGCGACTTGGTTTGCAAAGATATGGATTTCATTCATCGTGTTTTAGCCTCTTTTTTGGATTTCGTGGATTTTGCGGATTTTGGGTTGTTAGATTTTGAGAGTTTTTGCAAAATATATGTTTTTGGCAAAATAGCCGTGCGGATATGCTCCCTCCCAAAAGTATAAGAAATATGCACAAACTCGCTATTTTGCGCCACGCTAGGATATGAGACTTCCCTCCCTAGTAGCTCATCTAGCTTCATTACGGGGGTAAATATCGCTTTCTTAGAATCGCTAGATAAACTAGATTCTTGCAAATCAAAATCCTCCACGCTAGCATTTTGCACGCTAGTTTTTCTCACGCTAGATTCTTGCAATTTATAGAGCCATAGCTCCTCTCTAGGATTGCCACCATCGCTTTTTACGCGATTATGCAGTAGCAAGATATGAGAATCTAGCCTAAAAAGCACCGAAGAAAAATCAAAATTTGACAAATTGCTACGCAAAATCTCACACTTGCTATTGCCAAAATCTGCTTGCTTTTCACAAATCGCCGTTTTCATTATATTATCGCTTTTGATATTATCGCCTTTGTAGTTTCTAAACACGCCAAAAAATGAGTCAAAATCTAGCGGGACAAAGCTAGGCTGAAGCTGATTTATCGCATTTGGAGAGCTAAAAGCATAGCGCGGAGAAATGGGCTTAAAGATAGTCTTAGTCGCAAGCGTAGAATCCACATAAAGCAAAAGCGGATATTTTTTGGCAAACTCATTATAAATGGGGAGAATAAAATCGCCATTTTCTAGCACCATCGCAGGATTTCGCACAAGGTGTGATAGATTTAGAATCGGGCTTAAATGCAGCTCGCGCACAAATTTTACGCGTTTAAGAGAATCTACAAACAAAAAATGATAGATTTTAGAAGTAGCCCAGCCACCCATACTCACGCCCACTACAAACAAATGCACCCTGCCCAAACTATCCACAAAACTCACAGGATTGCCTAGCTTTTTGATAAATTTTCCGCTCATTTTTGATAAATCCTGCGGACACAAAATCGCTTTTGGCTCGCTCCAAAAAAAGCCATTTTTATCTAGCGTGGCGACATTTTTTTGCGCAAAAAAACTTTGATAAATGCAAACATCGCTAGCCCCCTCCCTGCTACCTGCAAAATATAGCAACATATTTTTGGCATTATTGGCTTTTGTTAATTGCAAGTTTGATATATCGATGATTGCGCTTGCGTGTGCGGATTTTGTAGCATTTGGCACATCAAAAAATAATGGCGTTTGCGGGGGCTTAGATATGGAGTTTGGATTTTGCGGTGCTTGTGAATTTGGTTGTGGATTTGCAGGAAAAGCAAGTGTGAATTTTGGGCTAAGTTGTTTATTTTGATTTATATATATATATATATATTCTTGCAAAACAAATATTCCGCATAAAATCCACGCAATCAAAAACATTAAATGTGTTTTGTAGTTTTTGATTTTTGATGAAAATTTAGTTATGTTTTTGAGTGCGTTTTTCAAATGATTCCTTATTTTAAATTTATTGCTACATAAATCTAGCGTTACTTCTATAAAATCTAGTGTTTAAGCATAGCGACAAAGCCTCTTTTTAAGCCATTTAAGTCATTGTAAAATTCCGCTTCGTAGCCATTTGCGCTAAGCAGTGGGGACAAAATCCGTGCTAGATTATATCCTATTTCGCAGGCTAAAATCTTTATTTCGCGCTTAGCACAAAGGCTGATTATAGATTCTAGGATTTCGCTTCCTTTTTCCCCGCCAAAAAGTGCTTCCTTTGGCTCATAAGCGACATTTGGGGGCAGGGTGTAATCATTTGCGATATATGGCGGATTTGAAAACACTAGCTCAAAATCCGCGCTAGAATCAAAACCAAAATCCACGCTAGATTTTTGACTAGATTTTGGGGTAATTTTTTGGCTAGATTTTGTGTCAATTTTTGGGCTAGATTTTGGATAGATAGGCTTTGTATTGTCTAAAAGAGAGGTTTGCACTAGGTTTATGCGTGATTGTAGTCCAAAAAATGCTATGTTTTTTTTGGCTACTTCTAAAGCGCGCAAACTAATATCGCTAGCAGTGATATGAACTTTTTTGCAAGCCCTAGCCACGCTTATGCTTAGCGCACCGCTACCTACGCCGATTTCTGCGATAGATTTTAGATTTTGCTTTTGTATTATTTCGCACACTTTTTCGACCAATATTTCACTCTCAGGGCGCGGAATCAGCACGCTAGAATCCACATAAAAAACCTCGCCAAAAAAACTCACACTATTTGTTAAGTATTCTATGGGTTCATTTTGCGCTCGTCTTTTTACAAGCGCGAAAAACGCCTCTTTTTGCTCCAAATCAAGCATTTTTTCGCTATGTGTGTGTAAAAAAACTCGCTCTTTTTTTAGCACATTTCCTAGCAAAATCTCCGCTTCAAATCGCGCTTTTAAAATCTGCGGATTTGCTAAAAAAATCTGCGTAGCGTAGTCTAGCGCGTCTTTTATCGTCATTAGATTTTACTGCGTTTGTGTCGCTTTAAAAAAGCATTTTAAAGCGACTTGTTAGAATCTTTTTTGCCACAATCTGTATGCGTATCATCTATCTGTGCTTCATCTTTTTGCATAGAAGTGCTAATAAGTCCATCTAGCACGCATAGTCGCTCTAAAAGTGGCGGGTGAGTGTAGTGAAAAAATGTATATAGGGGGTGAGAATGCGGAAATGATTTATTTTCATTTACAAGTCTTATGAGGGCTTCTTTTAGGCAATGCGGGCTTGTAAGAGATGCGCCATATAAGTCAGATTTATACTCCGCCCTGCGACTAAAATACGCGCTAATAGGCATCACCCAAAACGCAATCACAGGCGCGATAAGCAGTAGCATAACAATCGTAGTGGCACTATTATCTAGCACGCCTAATGTCTCAAAAAGAACTGAAGGCAAATGCCCCGCGACAAAAAACAATCCAAACAAAATCAAGCCTGATACAAAAAGATTAAAAATAATATCTTTGTTTTTAAAATGTCCTAGCTCGTGTCCAAGTATGGCTAAAAGCCCATCAGAGCTTACTTTGTCTAAAAGCGTGTCAAAAAGCACCACGCGCTTAGAAGTCCCAAGCCCGCCAAAATACGCATTTAGCCTATCATCTCGCCTGCTAGCATCCATCACAAAAATCCCATTTGCCTTAAATCCAGCTTTTTGCATAAGGGATTCTATTTTGCTTTGCAAATGCTCATCATTTAGAGGGGTAAATGTATTAAACATTGGCGCAATAAGCGTGGGATAAAGCATATTTACCAGCACCACTAGACAAAATATAATCCCAAACCCCAAAACCCACCAATACTCATACTCCATAACCCAAAGCAAAATCCAAAGCACCAAAAACCCAAACACCACAATAAGCGCAAAAGCCTTAATCATATCGCTAAAAAAAATCGCTTTATTTGCGTTTGAAAATCCATATTTTTTATCCAAAAACAGCTCTTTGTATGCTTTAAAAGGTAGATTTAGCCCCCACGAAATCAGCAAAAATCCCAGCACAAATACGATAAATCCAAGCCCAGATTCCTCTATCAAAATCTCTTGCCACCATCTAAGCCCAACGCATACCCACGCCACAAAGATAATCGTATCATACAAAGTATTGATGATAGATAGTTTTAGATTTTCTAGCGCGTATTTTGCAGAAGTGGCATAATCTTGCGGGGGCAAAATCACAGCGGGGGATTTTGCACGGGATTTTACATACTTTATTTGCACAATGTCAATGATGACGCTTGGCAGTGTCAAAAGAGCGATATAACTAAGGCAAAAAATAAGCATTTAGATTCCTTGAAAATGTTGAAATGGTATTTCTATAAACGATTAACCAAATAAAAAAATAGAATTGTAGGGCAAAAATATAAATCTAAAAATAATGAGTTTGTAAGGATTTAAGTAGGTTTTGCAAGGATTTTATAAGCTGCTTTTGTATAAGATTACACCACGAAGTTTAAAAATTACTTGCACGCAAGATTTAAGCGACCCCACAAAAAAGGCTAAAAATAATGAAAAAAATAAACAACACAAAATATATTTTTGTAACAGGTGGCGTGCTTAGCTCGCTTGGAAAGGGGATTTCCTCATCTTCTATCGCTACACTTTTAAAACAAAGTGGCTACAAAGTAGAAGTGCTAAAAATCGACCCTTATATAAATATCGACCCGGGGACTATGAGTCCGCTAGAGCACGGAGAAGTGTTTGTAACCGCTGATGGCGGGGAGACGGATTTAGACATAGGGCATTATGAGCGGTTTTTAAACACAAGCCTTACAAAGAAAAATAACTTCACCACTGGGCAAGTCTATCTATCCGTAATCGAAAATGAAAGGCAGGGAAAATATCTAGGCAAGACAATCCAAATCGTCCCGCACATAGTCGATGAGATAAAGCACAGAATCAAAGCCGTAGGCAAAGGCAATGATTTTTTGGTAGTCGAGCTAGGGGGGACGGTAGGCGATATGGAGGGAATGCCATTTTTAGAAGCGATGCGCCAGCTCCGCCACGAGCTAGAAGAAAACCAAGTGCTAAATATCCATGTAACGCTTATCCCACTACTTCGCGCCGCAGGCGAGCTAAAAACAAAGCCCAGCCAACATTCTGTCCAAGAACTCCGCAGAATCGGCATATCCCCTCAAATCATCATTGCCCGCACCGAAAAACCCCTAAGCAAAGAGCTAAAACGCAAACTAGCATTTGGCTGTGATGTGGCAAATGATAGCGTGATAGAAGCCCTTGATTCTACGAGTATTTATCAATGCCCGCTAAATTATCTAAAAGAGGGGATTTTAGTGCCCATAGCGCGTGCATTTGGACTGCCACAAATAAAACCTGATATGCTTGAATGGGATAGCCTAGTCAAAAAAATCCTATCCCCAAAAGATGAAGTCAAAATCGCATTTGTAGGCAAGTATTTGGATTTAAAAGAATCCTACAAATCTTTGACAGAAGCCCTAATCCACGCGGGAGCAAATATCGATGTGCGCGTAAATATCAAGTGGATTGATAGCCAAAATCTAGATTCTAGCAATGTGGCAAAAGAGCTAGAAGATGTCGATGGCGTGCTTATCCCGGGGGGATTTGGCTCTAGAGGGATTGATGGCAAAATCTGTGCTATTTCGTATGCTAGGACGCAAAAAATGCCATTTCTTGGAATCTGTCTAGGAATGCAGCTTGCCATTATCGAGTTTGCACGCAATGTGCTAGGGATAAAAGAGGCGGATTCTAGCGAGTTTGACACCTCTTGCAAAGAGCCTTTTATTTATTTGATAGAGGATTTTATCGACCAGCAGGGCATAAGCCAAATCCGCACGCACACTTCGCCTATGGGCGGGACGATGAGGCTTGGCGAATATGAATGCAATCTAAAACCAAACACAAATCTAGCCAAAGCCTATGACAACGCAAAAACTATCAAAGAGCGACACCGCCACCGCTACGAAGCAAACCCCAAATACCGCGCTATGCTAGAATCTAGCGGGCTAATCATCAGTGGCGAATCAAAAAACGGACTTATCGAAGCGGTAGAATTGCAAAATCACCCATTTTTTGTCGCTGTGCAGTTTCACCCAGAATTTACCTCCCATCTCCAAGCCCCAAATCCCATTATTTTAGATTTTGTCAAAAAGGCATTAGAATCTAAGTTTTGACTTTTTTAGATTTTGATTGCCACGCGGACTTTTTACAAATCCGCGTGGCAAGCCACACACGCCGTCATTGAGGAAATCTGCGACTTTGCAATAAATCACAAATTTGTGGCAATCCACAAAAGAATTTTGTTATACTCAAGCGCAAGCGAAGTATCTCTAAACTTCAAAACTAAAACAGAGATATTTCGCGCTAACGCGCTCAATATGACAAAGAAATTTTCGTCATTGAGAGATTCTAGGCTTTTATGAAAAAGACTAGAATCGTGGTAATCCACCCTCCCATTGTCATTGCGAGCGTGGCTATGCCACGCGTGGCAATCTATCGCTACAAGCTACCAAAAACACACTTTTGATAAAATCTAATCAAATAGATTGCCACGCGGATTTTTTACAAAATCCGCTCGCAATGACGGCTATGCAAATTCTCACAATAACAGCAACACTTCTCATACTAAAATTTCGCAAGAAACCCGCAGTATCTTAAAAATCCAAAAAATGCAAACAGCGATAATTTGCGCTTTTGCGTTTTATATGAGGGCGATATGCTTAGAAAATCAACTAGATTCTAAGATATTTCAAAAGATAAATGGCATCTCAAATGGCAAATATGGCAAAACTCAAAAACTCAATGTGAAGTTTAAAAACCATTCATTTTCGCGAGATAGGACATATTTTTGGCGAAAAAGCGTTTCGCTTTTTGCGTCATCTGCACGCACCGCACCAGCCGTGCAAGTGCTACCTGATATTTGACATTGTAGCCCATTATACCCATACCACCGCTCTGTGGCGATGGAGTAAAAATTATGCTTGTAGCCTAGATTTGCGCGCCAAAAGCGCGTGACATACATCGAAACTCCATAGCGCAAAAATCCCCCACTTCCCGAAGCAAAAAACACATCATCTAAATTGCTAGCTTTGCCACCTTTGTAGTCGGCATTATTTGCTGAAGCTAGCTCGTTTTTAAATGTTTTGTTGCTATTGCTACCTTGCGTGTATCGCCCAAACTCTATCCCCCCGCCAAAAAACACCCCCACGCGCAAATATGCTAAGCGATTTTTCCACCACGATTTCTCCGCCCCCACCGCCTTTCTTAGCCAATAATCAATCGGCGCATTTAGCACAATATCTCCCCCAATCCCAAATGTCATAAAAGTCCCATTATCTGCTAGCGTGCCTTGCAGAGATTCGCTAGGTTGCGGGGTTTTATCAAAAGTAAAATTATCTGTTTTTACATTGTTTGGATTGCTAGCATCAATAATGCCTATCCCGCCATTTGGGATATTATTTGTGCTTGTATCGCGTGTGCTAGAGCCTGCGACTAGCTTGCCTAGTCCGCCATTTTTGGAGCTAAATTCCCCAAAAAGTCGCACACCCAAAATATCAAATTTATCAAAAAAATGCTCTACGCCTATTTCTAGGGTGTAGCCTTTGGCTAGCGCGCCTTGATATGTCGCGCTTGTGGTGTCGCCACGACAGAGTTGGTTTGGGCAAGTGGGGACTTCTTTGCTCATAGAGTTTTTGTTGCTAGTGTGAGTGGCACTTCCCCCTAGTATCCCGCTACTTACATAGATATGGAGCAAATCTCCGATAAGATTTCGCTTTTTTTTAGCCATCTCATCGCTACTTTCATTTGGAGCAGAATCCACAAGCCTAGTGATAGAATCTTGGGCTAATTCGTCTTTTAAGATTTCGGTTTCTTGCGTGTCTTTGGGGTTTTCTAAATCATTAGAATTTGCAGATTTTGTTAGATTTTTGCGCATAGCGCGTCTTGGTTTTTTTAGCTTAAAATATTTCGCGTCATTTATTCGCGCTTTTGTTGTGTCTTTTTTTTGGGTGGCACATTGCGCGGGAGTCATAGCGCATATAGCACACACCATAAAGGCACAAATGATTCTCAAACAAATTTTTTTCATTTACACACTTTTTTTGTTTAGCTCGATTATTTGGGGCAGTGGCGAAGTGATAAATGAACTATCAAAAAATTCCTCTATCGCTTCGCGCATAGATGTTGGATTTGTTATGCTATTTACCACATTTCTAAACGCACTTGCCCCCTCTTCCCCTTTGGCATAGGCGTGCAGGTTTTTGCGAAACATTATCGCCCCGCGCTCGCCATAAAAATCAATCATTGAGTCAAAATGCTCTAGCACGATTTCGCGCTTTATGACTTTTGGTAGCTCTTGGTTTGCGAAGTTTGCGCTAGATTTTGTGCTAAATGTGCTAGATTTTAGATTTTGTTTGATTTGCCAAAAAATCCACGGAGATTTTAGCGCGGCACGCCCTATCATCACGCCATTTGCACCTGTAAAATCTAGCACTTCTCTAGCTTTGCTTGGGCTATCTATCTCGCCATTTGCGATGAGCGGGTGAGATAAAATCTGCTTCATACTCGCCAAAGCATTATAATCAACGCGCTCTTTTTTATACGCATCGGCTTTTGTGCGTGCGTGCGCTACGACAAAATCCACATTTGTGTCATTTAGCGCGTTTGCAATCTCTATGGGAATCTTTTTGTCAAACCCTAGTCGCACTTTTACGCTTGTATATGGGGCATTTGTTTTTTCTTTGATAAGATTTAGGCATTTTACTAATAAATCCAAATCTTTTAAAAGCCCGCTTCCATTGCCGTGATTTGCGACTTTTGGGGCTGGGCAACCGCAGTTAAAATCTAGTATGTCAATGTGGTTTTGGTCATTTTGTGCGTTTAGCACTTCTATTGCCTTTGTGATGATGTCTGGTTTTGAGCCTGCGATTTGGACAGAAAAAGGCGTTTCGTTTGGGGATTTTGAAATCATTTTTAGCGTCTTTGCACTGCTAAAAGCTAGGGCGTGAGAGCTTATCATCTCACTCACAGTAATATCTACGCCAAAACGCTTTACCACCTTGCGAAATGGCAAATCCGTATAGCCTGCAAGGGGGGCTAAAAATAATAGATTTTCAAATATGATTTTGGGTTTTTTTTGTGTGGCTTGTGTTGCTTGTGTGTCTTGGCACATACGCGTTTCCTTATAGATTTTATAAAATTTCATATTTTTAGATTTTTTAGAAGCAAAATCTATGTCATTTTTTATAGCGTCTTGCGTGGCAAAGATTTAGAATCCAAGATTCTAGCACAAAATGCAAAAGGCTTAACAATTTTATGACATAATCGCAGACTTAATTTCGTGCTTTTTGATGCGTAAAGATTTGCAAAAAGATGCGCAAAAAAAAGCGTGATTTTAGCAGGCGGTTGCGTGTGAAAAAAAGTGTGAAAAATGCAAAAAAACTCGCATTTAATGCAAAAAACTTCTACAAAGGATACAAAGGATACAAAATGAAAAATGTGCTAAAAAACATAAAACAAGTGAAAAAAATGTTGGCTTTGTGTGCGTTGTCTTTGGGGATTTTAGGGATTTTTAGCCTAAATGGCTGTAGCGATGAAAATCGCAACCTAGAATCCATAAAAGCAAAAAATGAGCTAATCATCGGCGTCTTTGGCGATAAACCACCTTTTGGCTACATAAATGAGCAAGGGCAAAATGTAGGCTTTGATGTATATATCGCAAAAAGGCTAGCACAAGAGCTTTTGGGTAGCCAAGATGGCGTGAAATTTATGCTAGTGGAGGCGGCAAATAGAGCTGAATTTTTGCGCTCAAACAAAGTGGATATAATGATGGCAAACTACACAAAGACGCCAGAGAGAGAACAACAAGTGGATTTTGCTATGCCATATATGAAAGTCGCGCTAGGCGTGGTAAGTGAGGGTGGCAAAATCATCGATGTTTCCCAACTAGCAGGCAAAGTCCTAATCGTAAATAAAGGCACGACAGCGGATTTTTATTTCACAAAAAATCACCCCGAAATAAAACTACTAAAATTTGAGCAAAACACCGAGACTTTTGCCGCGCTAAAAGATGGTAGGGGCGATGCGCTAGCACACGATAATACTTTGCTTTTTGCGTGGGCAAAGCAAAATCCAAACTATCAAGTAGGCATAAAAAAACTAGGGCAAGATGATGTCATCGCCCCTGCGGTAAAAAAGGGCAATAAAGAACTGCTAGAATGGATAAATGCCACTATGGAAAATCTAGCAAAAGAGGGATTTTTTAACGAAGCGTATAATCAAACGCTAGCCCCTGTGTTTAGCGAGGATATAAAATCTAGCGATGTGGTGTTTGAATAAATGCGGGTTAAAGGCTAGTTTGTAAGGCTGTGTAAGTGCGCATAAATTCCATAAAATAGCCCAAAATATAAGCACAAACAAAGGACAAAAATGACAAAAAACCTCCACCAAGACACGCTTCTAATCCACGCAGGAGAGTGCATAGATTCTGCCACAGGGGCGGTAAATTTCCCCATCTATCAAACCTCCACTTACGCACAAGAATCACTAGGCAAGCACAAAGGCTATGAATACTCCCGCACGGGCAATCCCACTAGAGCAGCCCTAGAGCGACTAATCGCAGAGCTAGAGGGCGCAGAGCTAGGCAAAAAAACCTACGGATTTGGCTTTGCCTCTGGTATGGCAGCAAGTAGTTGCGTGTTTAGTCTTTTTAAAAGCGGGGATAAGATTTTAATCTCAAGCAATGTCTATGGCGGGACTTTCCGCGTGCTAGATAAGGTGTTTAGCCATTTTGGGCTAGGCTATGAGATAGTCGATATGCGCGATGAAAACGCGCTAGAATCCGCTATCAAAAAAAGCAAAGATTCTATCAAAGCGCTATTTTTAGAAACCCCTGCAAACCCGCTAATGACCGTTACTTCGATAGAATCCGTAGCCAAAATCGCAAAAAAACACAAAATCTTGCTAATCGTAGATAACACATTTATGACGCCATATTTGCAAAAGCCTTTGTGCTTTGGGGCGGACATCGTGGTGCATTCTGCGACTAAGTATTTGGGAGGGCATAGCGATATAGTCGCAGGCTGCGTGGTGGTGGGGGACAAAGACTTGGCTAGCCAGATTGGATTTTTGCAAAACGCCATTGGTGCGGTGCTAGCACCATTTGATAGTTTTTTGCTCATTCGAGGGATAAAGACTTTGGGCGTTAGAATGCAAAGGCATTGTGAAAATGCCCTAAAAATCGCGCAATTTTTAGAATCAAATCCCGCGATAGAGCGCGTGTATTATCCCCTGCTAGATTCTAATAGTTCAAAATCTATTCATCAATCCCAAGCAAATGGGGGCGGAGGAATGATAAGTTTTGAGCTAAAAGAGGGGTATGATTTTAGGGTATTTGTGCAATCTTGTGCGCTTATACCATTGGCAGAATCGCTAGGTGGCGTAGAATCCCTGCTTTGCCATCCATCTAGTATGACGCACGCTTCGATTCCAAAAGAGATTAGGGAGAGTGTGGGGATTAGGGATAGTTTGGTGCGACTATCTGTGGGCATAGAAAATGTCGATGATTTAGTCGCAGATATAAAAAACGCACTTCAAAAAAGCAAAATCTAACCAAAATCTAATAAATTAGAATCTAAAATAGATTTTGCAAATATCGCTTAAAAATCTAAAAAATCTATGCAAAAAGCATAGAAAATCTAAAATCAACAAACATAAAAAAGGATAAAAAATGCTGATACACTCTATCACGCAAGCGGTGCGAGATACGCCACTTTTGGAGTTGGGACATTTAAGCGTGCCAAATGCAAACAAAATCTATGGCAAATGCGAGTATGCAAACCCAGCAGGCGGGCTAAAAGACCGCACGGGAATCTATATGATAGAGCAAGCCCAAAAAAAAGGAATCTTGCACGAAAATAGCGTAATCATCGAAGCCACAGCGGGCAACACGGGGCTAGGATTAGCATTAGCGACTTTGCATACGCCGTATCGATTGATTTTGGTTATCCCTGCGCATTTTTCCAAACAAAAGCAATCCCTTATCCGCGCACTTGGCGCAGAAGTGATAAACACGCCCAAAGAGCAGGGCATACAAGGCGCGCTTGATAGGGCAGAAGAATTGCTAAAAGAGATTCCAAACGCGCTATCTTTAGGGCAGTTTGAAAACGCAGATAACCCGCAGGCGCATTATTGCCACACGGCAAGAGAGATTTATACCGAGCTAAATGGCAGGATTGATTATTTTATCGCAGGTGCAGGCAGTGGGGGGAGCTTTAGCGGAATCGCAAAATACCTAAAAGAGCAAAATCCCAAAATCCAAACAATACTATGCGACCCGCTAGGCTCACATATCGGTGGCTATGGCAAAGAAGATGAGGGCGTATGCTCTCATATCGAGGGAATCGGCAACAAAGTAACGCCTAAAACAATGGATAGCACTCTAGTGGATAAAGTGCTAAAAATCAGCGACAAAGAGGCGATAGAGGGGGTAAAAATGCTATCACTAAAAGAAGGCGTGCTAGCGGGAATCTCATCGGGTGCGTGCCTTATGGCTGCCTTAAAGCTAGCAAATCAAGTCAAAGATTCTCATATTGTTACGATATTTGCCGATAGATTGGAGAGATACATCGATGAGAGAGGTATTTTTTAGCGTGGCTATAAAAGATGATTTTTTTTTAAAAAAGTTTTTTTGGGCTTGCAAATGCGGCTTAAAAGATTTTAATAAAAGTGGGTTTTGGATAAGCAGATTTTGGCATAATTTATTAAAACAATTTCCAAACTAAGATTTTGCAAAATCTTTTGGCAATAAAGCAACAATAAAAAGAACAAAATTTAAGGAGAACAAATGCAAGACACGCCAGAATTTGCCCAAATGCAAACCATCTTTTTCCCGCTTATTGCTAGCGGGGTTTTTGTGCTTATGCACATTGTGATTTATTTTTTGCTCGTGCGCTCCATCTCGCATAGGCTGTGGCTATCTCGCGTATATGCGTGCATTTTGTGGGGAAATATGCTTTTTTGTATCGGCTATATGTGGATGCGCTCGTTTTTGGTTGCACCTAAATGGCTATTTTTTATCGTGTCGATTTCGGTGGGTGTGGCGTTTTCTTTTCTCATCGCCGCGCTTATCGCGCTATTTATCAATATCACGCTTTTTATCCTGCGCAAGCCCCAGCAGCTCACTACCAAAGTCAAGCGCACGATTTTAGTCCTTTGCTTTGTATATAGCGGATACGCGCTATATCACGGATTAGAGCAGCCTATCATTAAGCGGGCTAGTTTGGAGCTAGAGGGGCTAGAGGATTCTCTAAGAGTAGCGCAAATAAGCGATGTGCATATCGGCGGGCTTATAGATACTACTCGCGCTACGCAAATCGTGCATTTGCTAAATGATGAAAATCCAGATATTATCGTTATCACAGGGGATTTTGTCGATACAAAGCTAGAAAACGCGATAGAGAGCCTAGAAATCTTTAAGGCATTGCGCGCAAAATATGGCGTGTATTATGTGCTTGGCAATCACGAGTATTTATACGATATTGAAGCGATACTCTCTAAGCTAAAAAGCATAAATATCACCCCGCTTATCAACGAAACAATGATAATTTGGCACAAAAGCCCCGCTAGCAAAAATCGTAAAAAGCCTTTTGTAAATCTATCGGGCGTTACGGATTTGATGGGAAATCGTATGGGGGTTTTTCGCCCTGATTTTTCTGCTGCGCTTGCTCATAGGGAGGTAGATATTCCCACCATTTTTCTAACCCACCAGCCAAAAGCGATTGAATACCTAAACAAACACCAGCTTGCAAGCATTGATTTTATTTTTAGCGGGCATACGCACGGAGGGCAGATTTTCCCATTTTCGCTAGCCGTGCTTGCCCAGCAGCCATATCTAAAAGGACTGCACAAAATCGATGGTGGCGGATATATCTATGTAAGCGAGGGGAGTGGATTTTGGGGACCGCCTATGAGGGCTTTTAGCGATAGCGAAATCGCTGTGTTTGATTTTATCCCGCCAAAATGAGATTTTTAAACGCGTTTTTACGCCAAGAGATTGTTTGCCTTAAGGCACATATTTAGCACAATAAGATAAAATGTTTGATTTTAGTGTCGTCTTTGTCTAAAAATTTTTGCTAACAAATGGTTTTTGACAAACATAGATTTTGCCAAAATCTAAAATCCTATAAAAAGCACCAACTCACAAAGGAAGCAAATGCAAGATTTTAACTCCCCACCCAAAAATAGCCTAAAATCCCACACTACAAACGAAGTCAAAATCACTCGTTCGCTTGCATTTAAAAGCGATTTTGGCGAAGTAAGCTATGATGTGTATGAGCCAGCTTTTGCGCAAAATCCGCAAGCCCCCATCTACCTCGCTCAAATCGCACACGGAATGGTGGAGCACAAAGGGCGATATGAATGGGTGGCAAAAGAGCTAGCAAAAAATGGCTTCATAGTCGCGGTAAGCGACCATAGAGGGCACGGAGATAGCGTAAATGGCGATAATATCACGCTAGGCTGTATGGGGGAGGATAGCTTCCAAAAATCCGCGTATGATTTGTATAAACTCACTTGCTTACTAAAAGAGCAATACAAGCCCGATAAAGTGCTACTTTTGGGACATTCTATGGGTTCTTTGCTATCGCGCCGCTATCTTATGCTATATGGCGATACTTTGGACGCGCTGATTTTGTCTGGCTCGCCTAGCGTGAGCGAGGGGCAAAAAGAGCTAAAATGGGGCATAAGACTTGCAAAGCTATTTTGCTTTTTTAATGCAGGGCAGTTTGGTGGCAAAGTCATAACCAAAATCCTTTTTGGCGGATTTAATAAAAAATTTGCAAAGCAGGGGGACAAAACAGGGCTAGGCTGGCTATGTAGCAATGATGAAGTCGTAGAAAAATATCGCGCTGATGAAAAATGCTCTTTTCATTTTGATGCGCAGAGTTTTTTATATCTTTTTTCTGGTATGCAAGAAATTTATGGCGCGTATCCATTCCCGCAAAATCCGCATTTGCCGATACTTTTTGTAAGCGGTAGCGATGATGCGAGCGGGGAGTTTGGGCTAGGGGTGCAGAGGGCTAGGAAGCATTTGTGTGCGCAGGGTTTTGATGATGTGGAGATTTTGCTATACAAGGGTGCTAGACACGAAGTGCTAAACGAAAATCTAAAAACACAAGTGCTAGAAGACATACTACTATGGCTAAGCGTGAAGGGATTTTAGTTTTTTTTGTATAATGCGTGTTTTTTGTTTAAGTGAAATTTAGCCTAAGATTTTGCAAAAATTTAGGCTAAAAAATGTGGGCTTAAAAATTTTGCCTGAAAAATTTAGGCTGAAATCTTGCAAAATCTTAGGCAAATTTTTAGGCAAAATCTCGCAAAATCTATCTAAAAAAATGAAAGGAAAAGACAATGACAAAACGGCAAGAATCGCAATGGCAAGAAATATTTAGAAAATGGCAAGAAGTTTTTAGTATTCCAAAATGGGCTAAGATTTCTTTGGTGGTGTTTAGCGTGGTGGCGACTTTGCTTTTGGCGGGGAGTTTTGCTTTGCAAAAGTGGGCGGATTCGCAAGTAGAGAGCGCAAATCTAGTGCTAAGCAAAATCGATAAAACTAAAAGCGCGGAGCTAAGTGAAAAATCTAGCGCAGAATCTATCAGTAAATCTAGTTTAGAATCTATAAGCGGTAAATCTAGCGAAGAATCGCAAATCTATGCTTATGAAGCGCGGGTGCATTTTGCGCGTTTGGGGTTTTTGCTACGCTCAAAGACGATTTCGCGCATTGATTTGCAAAGTGTGGCTTGGGCAAATGGCATTGATTCAAATGCGATTAAAAGCATCGAAACGCACAATCGCCGACTAAATTTCACCACTACGCAAAATCTTGCGTTAGATTCGTTTGATTTGGGTGCAAATCTTGGTGCTATGAGCTATAAAATGGATTTTAGCCCATTTTCAAAATCGATTGTAAAATATTATGTTTTGATTATGATTTTAGTCGCACTTACACCATTTTTAGGCAACCCATTATCATTTAGTAAAATACCACGCATTAAATTGTGTGGGGGGGGGATTTATCCTATCAGCCCATCATATTATTTACTTCACTCTATTTATTCTTTTTCACGCTAAATTTTCTATTTCCCACGCAAAGCGATGATTTGGGTGCTGGATTTGGTGGATTAAGCGGAGCATATCAAAGCTATATAGGCTGGAATGGGCGATTAGGCGAATTATTAAGAGTCGCATTTGGCTCATATCTCGCACACACGGCACTTTATCCATTTATAAACGCGCTAGTTTGCGTGGCGTTTGTCTATCTATTTTTTATTCTCATTTTTGCACGACTGCCTTTTATGAGCGATTCTCGTGATGATTCGCGCTCAAACAATTCGCAAGATATTAGTGTGATTTGCTTTACAATGCTTTGTCTTTTTATCTTTGAGGGCTTTGGAAGCGTGTTTTATTGGGCTGCTGGGAGTTGCAATTATCTTTGGGCTTGGACTTTGATAATGGCGTGGTGTGTGCCGTTTCGGCTCTTTTGGGGCGAAGTTTTGGCAAAGGATTCGCGCAATTTTAGCAAATCAAAGCGCGAATCTATCGCAAAATCAGGCGTTTTTGCAATGCTATTTTTAGGTATATTTGCAGGGTGGGCGAGTGAATTTGGCATCGTGCTAATCATCGCTCAATTTGCATTTATTGCATTCGCACTTTATAAGCGCGTGAAAATCTCCGCTTGGTGTGTTGCTGGGATTGTCGGTTTTATCACAGGGTGGCTGATTTTGTATCTATCGCCCGGACATTCGGCGCGTGGCAATATCGTAAATGAGCTATACGACACAAAAAGCTACATAACGCTAGGCGAACTCATCGCAATGCCTTTGGTGGATAGTTTCAAGCGATTCGCAGGGACTTTTAGCAGAGACCCAATGGGCTTTTTGCTTGTGGCTACGGCGTTAATCGTGGCATTTTTGCGATTTAGATTTGGGTTGCGAAAAGTAGCCATTGTCGCGCTATCAATCGCGCTAATCGCCATTTACGCAGTGCCTATCACAAAATTTGCCTTTGTGATTTTGGTTGGTGCGATTTGCTTTTGGGCGGGATTTAAATGCAAAAAAAGCGCGAATCTTGCAAATCAAAACAGCGCGAATCTTAGCGAATCAAATCTCTTATTTGCACTATGTGGGCTATTTGTGGCGTATTTTCTAGCCACCGCAGCCACGATTCAAATAGGCGTCCCATCACGCGCAAAAGTGCCTTATATCTTGCTAGGAATGTCGCAAATCATCGTTGCGTGGCTTTTGATAAAGCCGTATTTGGCGAATTGTGTGAGATTTGTAAGTGTAGCGATTCGCGTGGTGTGCGCAATATTTGCGCTATTTGTAGTAAGCGAATGTGCTACTATGCGACTAAAATGGGAACGAATGATTGCTAGTATCGAAGCGCAAAAGGCACTCGGCGCAAAAGAAGTCATCGTAAATGCGGATACTTTTCACTCAAACTATCGTGGATATGGTGATTGGGGCAATCCAAATGAAAACGCAAATGAGTGGCCAAACACCACTTATGCAAAAGTCTTTGGCGTAGAAAGATTTGTGGTAGGGGGCGATATAAAAAAATGACAAATTTAACTAAAAATTTTGCTATCAAATTTGTCCCAAAATTATCAATAGTTATCCCGTGCTACAACGAAGAAGCCGTCATCACTACGACTTACAACGCGCTTTGTGAGAAACTAGATTTGCTCCTCGCCCAAAATCTTAAGCCAAAGATAGCTTTTTGTGCTTTGTCGATGATGGAAGCGTGGATAGGACTTGTGAGATTTTGCTATCTCTTAAAAAGAGCGAATATCTGCATAAAATTTTATATGATTCTTTTCAAAAAGCGAAATTTTATTCAAAAAACCAAAAACGCAAAATCTTAAATAAAATCTAGCTCTTTTGGTTTTTTGCTTTGTATTATGACTTTTTTGATTTCGCTTATCGCGCTTGGAGTGCCTATCATCAGCAGTTTGCATTCGCTTGTGATGACGACATCTTCATCAGGCATAGTGAAATATTTGCCATCTTTTTGGGTAACGCCTACGATAAAAACTTTTGCGATTTCGTTAAAATGCCCATCTTTTAGCTTGCGAAGCACTAACCAGCTATATCGCGGGACAAACACTTCCTCTAAATCAAGCCCCGTGTTGTTTTTGTAAGCAAATCGCTCTAATAGATTTTGCATATCAGGGCGCAACACCATCGCACTTATGCGCTGTGCCATAAGCTTTGGCGCGGAGATGACAATATCTGAGCCTAGTTTTTGGAGCTTGTCTTGTTCTTCTTCACTATGTGCGCTAGAGATGATATATAGCGGTTTTCGATTTAGCTCTTGGGCAAAAAGTTTTGATGATACGATGAGCGCGATATTATCAGATAGATTTTTAGAAAAAGTAACAATCCCTCGCGCGGCGGATAGATGAGTTTTTAGCATTGAGATATTGGACTGCGGGTCGCCAACGATATGGTATGGGTATCTATGCGAGAGGGCTTGTGCTTCAAAATCATCGCTATTATCCACGACTACAAATGGAATATGCGCTTCTCTAAACTGCTTGCTTAGCTCTATGGTGTATTCGTTGTGATAGCATACGACATAGTGGTTTCGCAACCTTGCGATATTGTTTATCATTTTTCGCTCCTTTAGGATTTTAGTTAGCGTGCCTGCATTGACAATCCCTACGATAAACGCCACACTAAAAGTGATAATCCCCGCCCCACATAGCATCAAAAACGCCGTAAAAAGTATCGCTAAAGGCGTGAAATTTCGCTCATTTAGCGCGCCAAATCCTGTATTTGTGAAAGTATAAGAGGATTGAAAAAATGCTTGCACAATCGAATAATCCTCTAATAAAAAATATCCAATCGTCCCCACAAGGATAAACACCTGTATCAGCACCAAAGGCAATCTAAACGCTTTAAATTGCTCATAAAGCTGTGGGGATAAATCTATATCAGGCTTGTTTGAGTTGCCCCATTTGATAAGTTTTTTGATTTTATTAAGCAAGCTAGAATCCTCGCTTTATTTATTTGTGCTGTGTGTGGCGTGTCATTTTGTAGTTTTTAGGGATTTATACGAAGTGTGGATAGATTTTGATTATTTGAAAAATATTTGCTAGATTTTGGCTTGAAATCCACATAACCCCAAAATAGGATTTATATGGATTTTAAGCAGGTGGATAAACTTTTTAAGATTTTTCATTTTGGTTTCTCATCAAGCATTGCTAGATTTTGCTATTTGTTAGCATTGCTAAACGCACTAGAATCATTTTAAAAAATCATAGATTTTAAAAGTGGATTCTAGCAGTTTGATTTTATGAGTTGTGCTTTCTCATCGTGCGGAGCGTAGAGGCTGCTACTCGCACTTTTAGGCTTGTGCCATCATCTAGCTTTATGCGGATGGTTCGCAGATTTGGCAAGCTACGCTTTTTGGTTTTGTTGTTTGCGTGGCTTACATTATTTCCTACCATTGGTCCTTTGCCTGTAAAAAAACATTTTCGTGCCATTTGTGTTCCTTTTGGTTTTAGATTTTGCGTTTGTTTGGGGGGTTTGGATTTTGCCAAATGCCATTTATGCCATCAAACAACGCACACAAAGAAGCGCATTTTAGCAAATTTTTATTACATTCGCGCTTAAACGCACTTCAATAAAGCAAAAATCTAAAATCCAAAGCCTATTTCAAGCATTGTCAAAATATTATCACTAGCGGGGTAGCGCACATTTACAGGATTCCCTACAACGCCTTGATTGGAAGTGTGCAATAGTAGCTCGCTTTGCCCGATATGGCTATATCTAGCACTCATTTTGATAAATATCAAGGCTTTTTCAATGATAGGCATAGAGATGCTCACACTTCCATTTAGCCCGTATCCGCTATCGGCTATTTCTGCGCGATTTGCATAAGTCTGCGAGATATTATAATATGATTCAAATATCCATTTCGCGCCAAATGCGTATTCAAGGGCTAGCTTGCCTAATGGGAATCTACCATCGATTTCTGCGCCTATGCCACGCGTATTTAGCTTAAATCCATTGCCTTGTTCGTAGTCTCTTTTGTGCGTTTGTGCTTCATATACGAGGTTTATAAAAAGTGGAAATGTTTGATTTGTTACATTAAACCCAGCTTTAATGGGCAAAATGTAAAACAACTCTTCCATTTTGTTGCCATATAGGCTAAAAGCATTTCCGCTAAGATTTGATTCTCCTAGCCCGATTTTTACATCGGTTAGCACTTGTAGCCTCTCTTTGTCATCTGCGATTCTAGCATACGCGCCGATTAGCCAGCCATAGCCATTGATTTTGGCATTATCCCCTTTGTCAAGCCCATACCACCCACCAGCACTTGCGCGGACATTGAAGCATAGATATTCGTGGCAGATTCCAAAGGCATTGCTTGAGATAGCGCACGCAAATGCACAAATCACAAGCATTTTAGCGATAACAGATTTTTGCCTAAATCGTTTTTCTTGTGTGGCTAGTTTGTGCGTTATTTGGTTTGATTTTAGTTGGTTTGTCATTGCTTTTTCCTTTTTTATCGATTATAGATGGAGGGGTATTTTGAAGTGTTGCTTGTTTTTGCGTTTGTGGTTCGCATATTTATGTTTCTATTTTGAGGGTTTGTGGCTTTATTTTGTGGGGCATTGCTTCGTGGAGGTGTGCTTTTTGGAGGATTGTTTTTTGGAGGATTGCTTCTTGGTGCTTGTTTTGTTTTTTGGTTAGGGTTTTTATTGCCACTGCGAAGTGTATTTTGGCTAGTTTTGTTAGGTGTTTTGCTAGATTTTGCATTGTTTTTAGTTGCCATTTGCTGTGTGCTGTTTGCTTTGCTTGTATTTATGCTTAGCGTGTAGCGAAAATACACCGCATAGTTTGATTTGACACTATGTCGGTAGTTTAGATTTATGCCTACATTGCTAGCACTTCTTTGATACAAAAGATGCTCGATAAATGGGATACTAACGCCTATTTCCATTCCATTGTATTTCATATAATGTAGCCGAAATCCTAAGTTTGCCCCCACATCTAAATGCGTTTTTTGTATGGTTTGTGTGGCAGTTTGCGTAGCGGTAGCTTGGGCTTGTCTCCATTGTGCTTCTAGCTCGCTTAATCTATTAGAATCATAAGTCTTTGCTCCCAAATAAAATCCACCAAAAAATCCCGCATCAACATTTGGCTTTGAGATGGCGTTTAATAGCACATCAAACGCTCCGCCATAGCTCATCGCAGTAATATCTTGTTTTTGGTTTTCATCATCGATAAATCGCGGATTTGTATAAGTAAAATACGCCCCCAAGCGAAATCCAAATTTATCACTAAAAAAATGTTTGTATCCAAGTATGCCACCATATTGCATTTCACTTACCGTGTGATTGTAAGGAACGCCTCTTATGCCACCCACGCGGTTTTCTTTATTGTATGCCAAATCCCCATAGCCTACTTGAAATCCTGCAAAAACGCCACTTACTTCGGCATTTGCTAGATTTAACGCTACTAAGATTGCAAACAACGCGCCACCCAAAATTTTTTGATTAAAATTGTTTAAAATAAAGTTGAATTGGGATATGTTGTTTTTGTTTGTTGATTTTGCTATTTTGTTATGTTGTTGATTTTTTGTCTTTGAGGGTTGCTTTATCATTTGGATTCCTTGTATTTTGCGTTGTGTTGCGTTTTTTGTCGTGTTTGAAATTTTTGCATTTAGATTTTGCATTAGGACTAAAATCTAAAAAAAAACTAAAAAATCTAACCATATCTGCAAATCATTGTAGCCATTTTTTTGTTTTTTGTCGCAAAGGTGGCGCATTTATCGCTAAATTTTAGCATATTTTCGCATAAAAGTTACTTTTGGTAATTTTGCGTCAAAAATGTGTTTTTGGCTATTTTTTGGTTACAATGCTTTTTTTGAGCTAGCAATTTGTATTTGATTATGTTTTTATTTGCGTCTAAATTTGCATTCAAAATCTTTGCATATTTGCATAAAATGCAGGCAAGACAAAAAAAAGGTGTTTAGCAAAAAATGATTTTATACATTCATATTCCATTTTGTGAGAGTAAATGCGGGTATTGTGCGTTTAGCTCGGTGGTGCTAAAGCCACACGATTTAGAGAGATTAAAAAAACAATACATAGACGCGCTTATTTTGGATATTTCTCATTCGCTAAAAGCATATCAGCAATTTACCACGCAAAAAACTAATAAAATGTCTAAACATAAGGGTTTTATGAGCATTTTTAGCAGTTTAGATTCTCAAGTGCTAGATTTTGGTGATTTTGCCTATGAGGGAGAATCTAGTCGCGTTGTTTTGGATTCTATCTATATCGGTGGAGGCACGCCAAATACACTAAATGAGGGCGATTATGAGAGAATCTTTGGGGTGATTTTTGATAATGCAAGATTGAGTGAAAATGCCCAAATCACCATAGAAGCAAACCCAAATTTGCTACATAAAAATTGGTGTAAATCTTTGCGCTCTTTTGGTGTAAATCGCATAAGTATGGGGGTGCAGAGTTTTGATAATGCAAAATTAAGATTTTTGGAGCGCGCGCATACTAGCAAGGATATTTTTAAGGCTTTGGAGTTGGCTAGCATTTTTAGGGATTCTAGCATTGATTTAATCTATGGCACGCCACTAGATTCTAAAATCTTGCTAAAAAACGAGGTGGCACAAGCTGTGAGTTTGCCTATTTCGCATATTTCAGCCTATTGTCTTATGCAAGAAAATGGCGCAAAAAATGCGACCAAATATGCCAAACTAGAATCTAAAATGAAAGATTCTAGCCCAAATCTAGCCCAAAATCAATCCAAAAGCCCTGCGCTAGATTCTATAAAACTAGATTCTAGGGATTTTGATTTTTGTGGCGATGATGGGCTAGAATCTAGCCAAATGGGCGAAATAGTGCGAAATGAGCTAACAAAATATCATTTTTATCAATATGAAGTTTCTAGTTTTGCCAAACATATTGCAGGGCAAAATAGCACAAAAAGCGCGCATAATCTTAGTTATTGGCGTGGGGAAGAATACCTTGCTTGCGGGCTTTCAGCGGTGGGTAGGGTAGGGCAGTGCCGATACAGCGGGGAGGATACTTTATCTAGCTATATTGCCTCGCCTTTATCCAAAAAATGTGAGTGGCTAAGTGCGGAGGATTTGGCATTTGAGCGGGTGTTTTTGGGGCTTAGGAGTGAGGTTGGGATTTTGCTAAGTCATAGCTTAAAAAAGCGGATTTTAGAGGCTTTGGAGGCAAAATCTAGTGGAATAAATCATTTATCGCAAAAAATCCACCCAAATAATCAACAAATGCTACAAAATCAGCAAAATCTGCAACGCCCAAAAATAATTCCACAAAAAATAATCTCGCAAACAATAATCCCAAATGATAATTTGGAGCAAGACATAGCAAACGCGCTAGAAAAACTTATCAATCCTAGACGAATCGCTATTTTGATAAGTGAGGGAAAATGCGACATAAAAGGGCAAAATCTAATTACTCAAAATCTAATTACTCAAAATTTAGTTGCTCAAAATCTAATTGCTAAGGACTATTTTTTAGCCGATGAAATCGCATTGTATATCACAAGTCATTAAGGGATATTTTTTATAAACTTTGCTATAATCTTGCTTTTGGATTTTGCAAATAAGCGCGAAAACAAGCCCAAAGCCAAAATCTAGCAAAGGCACAAAATCTACGCCAAGAGCATTTTGCAAGCACATTTGTAAAGCGCATTTTGTAAGCAAATTGTAAGCAAATGTTTGCAAGCAAATGCAAAAACTTACACAAAAAGGAGTTACAATGAGATTTTCTACTAATAGCTACCCTAGCCAAAATAGCCTACCACATACACGCATTCAAGCCCGCACTTCAAACGCTATCAAAAACCTTTTTTGCAATGTGTTTTCGCTTCAAAAGTCGCTATTTTTTTGCGCGTTGTTTTTATCGCTATTGTTTCAAGGGTGCAAAGATAGCAATCTCACTATGGCTACGGCTGCGGAATTTAGACCTTTTGAGTATGTGGAAAGTAGCGAGATAAAGGGCATAGATATTGACATAGCCAAAGAAATCGCCAAACGGCTAGATAAAAAACTAGAAATCAAAAATATGAAGTTTGATTCTGTCATATCTGCGGTAAATAGCGGGGTGGCAGACATTGCTATTAGTAGTATTACGATAAATTCTGTGCGGGAGAAAATCATAGATTTTAGCACGCCATATTATGAAGCTAGCCAAATGGTAATCATAAAAAACAATGATTCGCGCTTTGTAAATATCAGTTCAAAAGAGGAATTGCTAGATAAAATCAACTCCATAAAAGGGCTAAAAATCGCCGTAGCCGTAAGCACGACAGGCTCTTCTTATGTGATGAGGGATAAAGAGCTAGGATTTAGCGGGTTTGATAATGCTACGCCAAAAGCCTATACAAATAGCACGCTAGCCCTAAAAGCACTCATTTACAATCAAGCTGATATTATGATAATCGATGAAATGCCCGCCACTATGCTTACAAGGACAAATCCTACCACGAGCCTTTTGCCTTTTAGGCTTACTGAAGAGCATTATGGCATAGCTATCAATAAGCAAAAACCAAAGCTAAAAAAATCTATCCAAAAAGCCCTAGATGAAATGAAAAATGACGGCACGCTAGAGGCAATCATTAGCAAGTATTTATAAAATTTGTCGTTGTTTTTTGGGATTTTTGAGTTTTTTGGGAATTTTTTTTGGGGGGCTTTTTTGGCATAAGATTTTGGGATTTTGCAATATAAATTTTTAAAAATCAACCCCCAAAAACCCAAACACAAAAAACTTTGATTTTGCAAATTTGCAAATCTGCAAAAAGGGCGTAAATGCGCGAAATTGTGTTAATAAATTCTAAGCCATTTAGAGATATAAAAACGCTTGTGGTAAATGAAATCATATATTTGCCACTGCATAGTGCCCTAATCGAAGCGCGCATAAATCCATCAAACCCCGATATAGAGGCATTGATTTTCACTTCCAAGCACGCTATCAAATCCCTTGCAAAAGAGATAGATTCTCGTCCGCAGATGAGTAAATTTTATCAAATCCCTAGCTTTGTCATCGGCGCAGGAAGCGCACAAAGCCTGCAACAATACAATTTCAACCTTGAATATGTCTCGCCAGATTCTCACGGGGAGAATTTCGCAAATGAGCTAATCCAAAAGCTAAAAGGCAAAAACGCGCTATATATCCGCGCCAAAAAAATCGTATCACGCCTAGATGAGAGGCTAAATGACGCAAAAGTCTCTCTCAAACAAGTCATCGCCTATGAAAACAAAACAAAAATTTTGCCACAAAATCTAAAGCCAGCCCCACGCTCGATTTTGATATTTACAGCCCCTAGCAATTATTATTCATTTGTGCAAAATTTTGGGTGGGATGGCAGTTATGTGGCAATCGCTATTGGAATGACGACTTTTGGCGTGCTAGCAAAAGAGAGCACACGCTATGTCGCCCCTAAGCAAAATATCGAAAGCTGTGTGGATTTTGCAAAAGAGCTAGCGCAAATCTATCCATAAAAAGCAGGTTTTTGTAGCGATAAAATAGCGATAAAAAAACTAAAAACGCAAAATCTCAAAAATCCACATAGCTTATAAAAAGTGCAAAATCTTGATTTTGGCAAAAAGAGACAAAAAGGTAAAAAAGGGAAAATCTAAAAAATTTCGCTTAGCAAAAATTTATAAAAATCTACAAAAATCCTAAAATCAAAAGAGGCAAAATGGCACAAATCTATGTCGCAGGTATCCACACAGACGCGGGCAAAACTCATTTTAGCGCGGCATTTTGCTATGCGTTTAGAAAATATAGCTATTTCAAACTTATCCAAGCAGGCGAGCCAACGGACACTTCGCGTGTAAAAGAACTATTAGATTTTGCATTTGATTTTGAAAAAAAAGCTGACGAACAAGGCGGGCAAGATAAGCAAGTCAAGCAAGATTTTGGGGCGCAAGATTTTGATATTTTTGAGAATTTTAACAATTTGAACATAGCAGATTGTAAGGTAGATTTTAAGGATTTTGATGAAGCGGATTCTAGGTTGCAAGATTTTAGCAAACAAGATTTTATGCCGCCCAATCATCAAATAAAACTACACAAAGAGGGCATAAAGCTAGCCACACCCACCTCCCCGCATATCGCAAAAATACGCGAAAATCTGCAATATAATGGCTTAGAAATCCTCCTGCCAAATTTGAGCGAAAATCCAAACTGCATAATCGAGCTAGCAGGGGGGCTATATACGCCACTTGATGACAAGCATTGTATGATTGATTTTATGCGTGCAAATCCGCGTGAATGCGTGCTTGTGGGGAGGTATTATTTGGGGTGCATAAATCATATTTTGCTAAGTTTGGAAACACTAAAAAATGCGAATATAAACGCGCTATGTGTCGCAATGAGTGGCGAAAAACTATCAACAAAATCTAAACAAACGCAAAATCCAAAAAGCATAAATGATAATGATTTGAGCGATAATGATTTGCAAGTGCTGATAGATGATTTTGTCGCTAAATACGCAGGCGTGCCTATCGTGCATTTGCCCTATTTTGAAAATCCAAAAGATTTTATGTTCTCTGCTAAAACGCTAAAAAATGAAATGCTACAAAAAGTAGATTTTAGATTTTAAGCAGGCAAAATCTATGGCAAAGATTTTATGCTAACTTTTTGGCTAGGCTAGCATTATTGATTTTAGGACTAAAAAATATTAACTAGGTGTCAAAAAGCGATATTCTAAAAACGCCTTTCCATAGCTTGTGTGCGTGGGTTTTGTGCCATCTTTGTTGTCGCGATTGTTTTGCTCCATATACACGCCTACTAGCCCAAAATGCAAGCCTTTATAAATATTCCAATTCGCCCCAAGCGCGATTTGGAGCTGCTCTCCCCCTAAGATTCTAGCTTCGTTACCTTTAGAATATCGAGCCGTTAGATTAAAACGCCACAGGGTCGTATTTGAGTGCTACAAATCCCCACGCAGAATCTGTATTTGCTTGAAACATATTTGTTTGATGCGTGCCATTATGCCAGCCACCCGCTGCGATGATATTGTATAAAAATGGCGTTTCATCTTCGGCTTCAAAAAGATATAGATTCCCACCCATATGCGCTTGCAAGAAGTCATTTGCGCCCGTGCGGGCATAGCCAGCACCGATTTTGTATCCTAGTCTTCCGCGCTCATAGGATAGGTTTGGCTGAATGGTTAGCAAGTAAGTATCGCCTAGTTTTCTATCCTCATTTATAGAGCCTATTGCCCAGCCTTTGCGCTGTGAAGAGAGATAGTTGCCGTGTGCTAAAATCTGCAATGAAAAGGGCGAGCCACCAAACCGAATATCGTGGGAAATCTTCGCCCCAAACATATAGAAAAAATCAGTAAGATAGTAGGCATAAATATCACCCAAACGATACTCGCCAACCCCCAGCTTTGCCCCTAGCACAAGCTCATTTCCACCATAATAAAGTTCTTTAAACTCCACAAAATTGCTTGTTTCCTCTCGGCTTGAGTGGGCGTATTCATTTATCCACGCGCCATAGATTTCGCCATATCTAAAATCATAGGCGATATGTGCGCCCTGCATATGCTCCCCCACCCAATCCACAATCGCATCAAACCTGCCCGCTTGAATGCTAAAACCACGATATTCATAGCGCAAAAATGCGTTGTTATTGTTCCAATCATTGCCGACTTCATCGCCTAAATGATTGCCGATGTATTCGTGGGCATTGTGCCGTAAAGCACCGCCTAGAAGCGAAGTCGCCCCCCAAATCCCTATGGTAGCATTTAGCAAGTGGTCGTTTTTGGCATAAAAATCATAAGAGAGGTTTGCACTAAAATGAAGCGTGAGGTAAGAATCCCTCTCTTTGCCTAGTATGGAGGATTTGCCAAATGTGCCTATGTGTCCGTAAAGCTGTGTGCGGTTTAGGATTTGGGTGATGATGGGGCGTGGTGGTTGTGCGTCTTGTTGGGGGTTGCTTTGTGTGGCTATATTTTGTGTGTTTTTATTTTGTGCGTCTTGCGTGGATAGCGAATCGTTTTCTAAATCATTTGAGTCTTTTTCTAAGCCATTTTCTAAGTCGCTTGCTAAGTCGTTTTGGCTAGAATCTAGCGAAGTCATAGAAGTAGCATAAATGGCAGAAGTGGCATTTGTGCTAGATTTTGTTGTGGATTTTGCGCTAGATTGCGAGCTAGAATCTATGCTAGATTTCGCGCTAGATTTTAGCACATTTGCATTTAGACTAAAATGGCTTAAAGCAAGACATAGCGGTATCAAAGCGAAATTTTTAGCAGACATTTTTTATTTCCTTTATTACAAAATCTATTTTCAATTTGGTGTAATTTGAAAATGTTTATGAGTAATGTTAGCGTTTTTATTTTAAATAAATGATAAAGATTATGATAAAAGTTAGTCATTTTTCGCGTTTAATTTGAAAATAAATGCTAAAATCCAAAGGTTTTTTATTTATGCAAAATTTTAGAAAAATTTAGCAAAATCTTTGATTATCCAAAATCAAAAAAAGGAACAAAAATGACGCATACGCTTGAAAATATCACCAATACGCTAGAAATATGCCAAACCTGCACGCTAGATAAATGCAAGCCAAATCATTGCTACAAAATCTCTTCTATACATTTTTCTAGCAACGCTATCAAAGAGCGGCTTGCTTCTTTTGGTGTCGTGCGCGGTGCGCTATGCACGATGCTATGTATCGCTCCCAATAAATCCACGCTATCCATACAGGTAAATCAAACCCTAGTAGCCCTGCGCGAAGAGGAAGCAAGGCTAATTTGCGTAGAGCCTATTAGCTAAATTGTGGCTTAATTTGAGTTGAAATATTTGCATAAACTTGCTACAAAATCTTAAAAAAAAGAGCAAAAATGTCATCACAACCAAAATCTAGTAAGCAACTACATTCTAGCAAGCAACCAAAATCTAGCAAACCCCATAAAATCGCAACAAAAAAACCAAATCCAAAATCTATCGCCACGATAAAAACTCGCTTTTTAGAGCATTATCCAAACGCAAAAACTGAACTAGTCTATAAAAATGTCTATGAACTTTTGGTATGCGTGATGCTATCAGCCCAATGCACCGATAAACGCGTAAATATCGTAACCCCCGCACTTTTTGCCCGCTACCCAAACCCAAACGCGCTATCAAAAGCAAATATCAACGAATTAAAAGATTTAATAAAATCTGTTTCGTTTTTTAACAACAAAGCTACAAATCTAATCAAAATGGCAACGCAAGTGATGAGCGATTTTGGTGGGGAAATCCCAAGCACGCAAGAAGAGCTAAAATCCCTAGCAGGCGTGGGACAAAAAACTGCAAATGTCGTGCTGATAGAAAGCAGGCAAGCAAATGTAATGGCGGTGGATACGCATTGTTTTCGCGTGGCACATAGGCTAGGGCTAAGCCACGCGAAAAGCGCGATAGAAACAGAAGCGGATTTGACAAATATTTTTAAAGACAATCTAGCTACGCTTCATCAAGCATTTGTGCTATTTGGGCGATATATTTGCAAAGCGATAAAACCGCTATGTCAGCAGTGTTTTTTGCAAGAATTTTGCCTAAGCAAGAGTAATTTTAAGCCCGCATAAAAGTGGCATAAAGCCTGCATAAAATCTAACCATTTATCACAAAAATCCAAACCAAATATATGCCCAAAATCTACCCAAAATCTGCGCATAAAAGGCACAAATATTGCTAGATTTTGCATAATATTGTGTAATAGTGCTATAATATTGCATTTTGTATGACGCATGCCAATATTGCATTATGCTAGCAAATGTGGCTTGTAGCATAGAACACATAGCAAGGACGATACGCGATGGAAATCATAAAAGAGAGCTTTTTTGAAGTGATTAAAAATTCTATTGGAGTTTCCCCAGAGGAATCCATAATCCCCGTAAAGAGAGGGTTTCTAGCCTCGATAGATACTTTTAGCAAAGAGCGCGAACTAGAAGTATATCTTGTGTTTAATAAGCAGTTTTTGCATACAATGTGTGAGAATTTTTTGGGCGAGGAAAATCCTAGCTTAGAAGCACTAGAAGATATGGCAAAAGAGCTTGCAAACCTCGTGGTAGGGCACGCCAAAGTCATCGCACAATCCAAAAATCATAATTTCACTATCTCCACGCCTCAATATCTTGGCGTGCGCGTGATAAAAAACTACAATCACGGCTTGCATTTTCGGCTAGATGGCGGGGGGCATTGCAGTATTTTCATAAGAAATAAAGACTAGATTTTAGCCAACACCAAACATAAAACGCTAGGGGACAAAATGGCAAAAGAGCAAAAATCTATCCTTGATAAAAAACGCACTCACACTCCAGAGGAAATCGAGCTTGCGACATACCTCGAAGAGATGATGGAGGATTATGAGGGGTTGCTTGATATGGGAGTGGTTTTTACTGCGGATTTAGGCTCTACCAAAATCCCGCTTGCCGAAATCCTCAAATTTGAAAAAGGTTCGATTATTGATTTGCAAAAGCCAGCGGGGGAGAGTATCGATGTGTTTGTAAATGGCAGAATCGTAGGCAAAGGCGAAGTAATGGTGTATGAGCGAAGCCTAGCGATTCGTCTAAATGAAATCTTAGATTCTAACGCGATAATTTATTATATCGCGCGCACAAATCCCTATGAATAAGTGAATAAGGGAATAAGGATTTAGATAAATACCGAACTTAGCGCAAAATCTAACACAAAATCAAAACAAGCAAAGGGAAAAAATGCTACTTAGCCTGCCACAAAGCACAAAAAAAAGCCTAAAACAAAATCCAACACAAAATCTAAAACGATTTGTTGCGTTGGCTATGTTTTTGCCCTGCTTTGTGTTTGCTTTGACGCAGTCTAAAGCCCCCTCATCAAACTCACAAAATCCATCGAAAAATCCCTCACAACATATTTCAAATGTCAAACAAATCCAATCTTTCCCAGATTCTAGCCAAGATAGGCTTGATGTGTTGCTTTTGCTAGATTCTAGCTTTAGGGGCGAAGTGGGTAGCGCGACTATCGCAGATGAGCGACTTAGCGTGATTTCTAGCGTGGGGCTAGGCACTAAATGGAGCAAGACATTCACAGATTCTCCCATTGCTAAGCTAGAGATTATTCCGCATAATAACAACCTCTACATAAACGCCAAAGGACGCAAACGCTACTATCTAAAACCAAGTATTTCCAAAGACAAAAGCACGCTTAGACTTAGCTTTTATGCGGCTGATTCTGCGATGTTGGATTCTTTGCTATCTACGCCTACCACGCTCAAAGCCACGCCGATAGAAGAAGTATTTAGCGATATAAAAAACATTTCTACCAAACTAGCTAGTAAAGAAAATCCATTTGCCTACACTGCGGAAAATACCGCTTCTCAAAAAACAGATATAAGCCTAGATTCTGCCCTGCAACCAAAATCAAATCCCCAAAATCCACAAAACCCCAAAAACGCGCAAAATGATAGCTTTTTTGATTGGGGTGCGATAGCGCAAGGTGCGGAGTTTAATGCAAGCGATTACGCGCTATATCTAGCCGTATTTGCCAGCGTGATTGCGCTTTTGTTGTTTGTGCGATATATTGTCCGCAGGGGTGGCTCTGCAAATGCCTCGCTAAAAGTCGTATCTCAAAGCCAAATCGATAGCAAAAACAAAGTCGTAATCTTTGAAACAAAAGATTATTTTTATATGGTGCTTTTGGGAGAGAAAAATAATATTTTGATTGACAAAATCCCACGCGGTGGCGCAAAACCGCTAACCGTTGGCTCGGTGCTAGATTCACTAGGCGAGCCAAAAAATCCTACTAGGTTAAAAACTCAGCCTATTTCAAAGCCCGCTACTAAGTCGCCTTTGTCCGCACAAGTCGCACCAAAACAGCCTATCGCTAGGACGCAAACCACCCCTCAAGCCATCGCTCCCAAACCCTCTCCATTAGAATCTTTGCCCATCGGCAACGAACATTCGTTCAATCAAGATTTTTGGGACGCCCTAAAAAGTGGCAAAAGATAAACGCAAAAAAAGATAAAAATGGCAAACAAAAAACAACGCAAAAACTACAAAACTAAATGAGAATCAATTATGAGACAAGCAAATGCCCTTAGCGTAGAATACAACACCCAAGATAGATTTTGGCTATCTTTTCTTTTTTCTGTGATTTTGCACATAGCCATAGTGGCTATGCTGTGGTTTATCAATGAGCAACTAAAAAAGCCAAAACTCCACAAAGTCGAGCTAGATAATATTTTGTTTCTAAAAAGAGGCGATAGTTTTGACAAAAATGACAATACGCCCGGCACCCCTCCGCCATCTATCGCAAGCCCAGAGACCACCCCTCCCATTCCACCAAGCGTAAATCAAAATATGCAAGAATCTACTTTCAAAGAGCAACGACAAAGCAAAAGAGTCCCTATACCAAAAGAAAAACAAGAATCCAAAAAAACTTACCAATCCCTAAGAGAGCCAAAACAAGCCCCAGCGCAAACCTCCAAAGGCAGAGATAGAATCACTTCGCGTGCGATTAACGAGCTATATGGACGCGAATGGGGGGATTTGGGTAGTGTAGAAAAAGATTTTATAACAAACAATCTGCGCGAAATCGCTCGCATAACTCAAAGCTATTTAGAATATCCTCAAGCAGCGGGCTATCTAGGACAGCAGGGCGAAAATGCGGTAGAGTTTTATTTGCTTCCAAATGGCGATATACAGGGGCTTAGACTACTTCGTAGCTCCAAATTTAAATTGCTTGATGAAAATTCTACAAAAACCATTCGCATAGCGTTCAAAGACTACCCACGCCCGCAAAAACCAACGCTTATTCGCTTTCATATCACTTATCGTTTGGATTAGGTTTTAAGATTTTGTGCTTTTGTCATTATCCACTGCAACAAAAGCATAAAAATCCACAAATAAGGAAAAATATGCACATCACACTTACAAATCCGCTTGATATGCACCTGCATTTGCGCGATGGGGCTATGCTAAAATCGGTGCTTGGGTTTAGTGCGAGTGAGTTTGTGGGAGCGGTGATAATGCCAAATCTAAACCCCCCAATCGATAGCCTAAAATCCGCGCTTGCGTATAAAAAGCGGATTTTAGACGCGCTAGAATCACTAACCAAAAATCCTAACACTTCGCAAGATTTGAGAGAATCTATCAAAAACTTTTCCCCATTTTTAGCCCTATATATCACGCAAAATCTTAGCTCAAATGAGCTAGAACAATGCGCAAAACATACCGACAAAAAGGGCAATAACAACGATTGTAAGATTTTAAAACTTTACCCAAAAGGTGCGACTACGGGTAGTGAGAATGGAATAAAATCGATTCTAAGCCAGCAAATGCTAGATATTTTTAGCGTAGCACAAGATTTTGGATTTATCCTTTGTATCCACGGGGAGAGCGCGGGGGAGGCGTTTGAGCGTGAATATGAGTTTGGAGAGATTTTTGCCTATATCGCTTCGCATTTTCCGCGATTAAAAATCATCATTGAGCATCTTAGCGACCACCGCTCTTTGCCCCTCTTAGATGAGTTTAGCAATATTTATGCTACGCTTACTATGCACCATATTACCCTTGATATAAACGCCCTTGTGGGAGGTGCTTTGCAGCCTCATTATTTTTGCAAACCTGTGCTAAAGCGCGTGGTTGATAGGGAGGCACTAGCCTCTTACGCGCTAAATGCAAATCCTAAAGTTAGCTTTGGTTCAGATTCTGCTCCGCATAGTTTGCAAGCTAAGTTCACGCAAGGTGCGGCGGGGATTTTTAGCGCGCCAAATCTTTTGGCACAATTAGCAGAGTTTTTTGATTCTCACGATGCGTTAGAAAATTTGCAAGCATTTGTGAGTGATAATGCGATGAAAATCTATGGGCTAGAATCACATTTTATACATTTACCACGCAAAGTCATCACGCTAGAGAGGGGGAAATCTACTATCCCAAACGCCGTGCGTATAAGTGATGGCATAAGCGAGCAAAAAAAAGCGAATATAGATTTTGCTAGCAAAGAAGATTTGCAAGATTTTGCAAACGATTGCGTGATTCCATTTCGCGCAGGGGAGCAAATCAAATGGCAAGTCCGCAAAATCCAAAATCTTAAAAATCCCTAAATCTAAACAAAGTAAAATCTAACAAGGCACGCGAATGAAAGATAATGTATTTGCAAAAAATCTCTCTATCTTAAGCCAAATAGACCCCGCACTTTTTTACGCACTCACAAACTGCAAGCCAAATGAAAAATATGAAGTCTTTATGGATAGCGACCCTGCAAACTACAATATCATCGACAAAGGCGAAAATACCCCCGAAAATCTAGCTGATAACGCAACTGCAAATAACGAAACTAAAATCAACCAAAATCTAGCCCAAAATCTAGTCCCCAAAATCCAAAATCCACAAATCCCAACGCCCAAAATACCGACTCCCAAAATACCGACTCCAATGTATCTCTCAAAACCCATCGATGAGATAATGCAAAAAAATACGGATTTAGTAGGCTATTCTTACTATCCATTTTTGTATATGTATGGGCTTGGCAATGGCGTGCTTTTAAAGCTACTTTTTAATGAGCAAAGACAGCGCATAGTGGTGTTTGAGCCAGAATTAGAGATTATTTTTATCGTGCTAAATTTGCTTGATTTTTCAAGCGAATTGCAATCCCAAAAGCTAGTGATTATCCACTCTCCGCAGGCAAATTATATCCGCATAGATTCTCTTTTTGATAGCAACAAATATGCTAGAATCTTTGTCAAAACCTATGATTTATTGCTATCTTGTAATTATTATGAAAAATATCAAGATGATATTTTGCGAATCAATGGTTATTTTATCAAAGCAATAGAGCAAGCAGTAGTGAGTGTGGGAAATGACGCGCAAGATTCTCTCATAGGCATTTTGCACCATATTATCAATTTGCCAGATTCTTTGCGCTCGCCAAATGTCGATGAGCTATATCGCGCTTTAGCGGGCAGGGACACGGCGATTATCATTTCCACAGGACCTAGCCTGCATAAGCAACTCCCCTTGCTAAAATCTATCGCGCCTTATGCGACTTTGCTTTGTGTCGATGCGAGCTTCCCCATACTGCATAAGCACGGAATCAAACCAGATATTGTCATAAGCCTAGAGCGCGTAAAAGAGAGTGCTAGATTTTACACCGATACGCCAAAAGAAGCGCAAGAGGGGGTGATTTTTTGCCTTACTTCCATCGTGCATAATGACACAAAAAATGCCATAACAAATGGCATAAAACAATTTAGTTTCCGCCCTTTTGGCTATACAAGCCTTTTTGGATTCCACGAGTATGGCTATTTGGGCATAGGAATGAGTGCTGCAAATATGGCGTATGAAATCGCAATGGGTGCGAAGTTTAAGCGATGTGTGTTTATCGGGCAGGATTTAGCTTTTGGGCAAGATGGACGCACGCATTCACAAGATGCTATCTATGGCACAAAAGAAAAACAATACAAACAACAGGGCATAATGATACAAAAATACGGCGGTGGGGGCGAGGTAGAAACAAGCAAGGTTTGGAAGCTATTTTTGCATTTTTTTGAAAAAGACATAGCCCGCACAAAAGAAATGGAAGTGATAAATTCCACAGAGGGCGGGGCGCGTATAAATGGCACAAAAGAGATTGCTTTTTCCAAAGTGTGTGAAATGATAAAATCTAATCCTGCTCCAAAATCTGCGATAAATCTAGCAACCCCAAGCCAAAAAATGAGCGAGAAAAATATCATTTTGGCTTACAAAAAATGCCTAGACATCATCAAATATGGCAAGAATCAAAAAAAGAAAATCGAAGCGGTGTTTTTACGGCTAGTAAAAGAGCTAGAGAGGGTAGAAAATCTAAACAAAAAAGGGCAGCTAGACAAAATAGATTTTGATAAATTAGCCAAGATAAGCGAGCAAATCGAGGGGGTAAAATCCCTTTTTAGCGAGGTAAAATTTACCAACTATTTTTTAGACGCCATTCAGTCTTATATATTTCATCAAGAGCTAGACATAGCCAAAGTAGTCGCCACCTACACCAAAGATGAAGAGGGGCTAAAAGCGAAGCAATTAGAATGGCTTTATTATCATAAATATTGGCTTTTTTCGCTAGCAGGCGGGATAGACTGCGTGATAGAATCTGTGAAGCGTGGGCTAGGGCAGTGGCAAAAAAGCGATTTAGCAATCATTCAAAAAGCAGGCGTGAAAATGCTAGATTTATCTAGCGATTAGCCTTATGGATACTTCGCCCCCTATGTGTGAAAATAATTAGGCAATCATTGCTACACTAAGCAAATAAAGTAACCAAAAATACAAAATCTAAAACAACAACATTCAAAAATTTTTCTATTTTTATCATTTTTGTAATCAAACGATTTTTTCTCATTATTTTAGCATTTTTGATAATTTTTAGAAATAGTTACCAATTTATTAAAATTTAAGATTTTTATTAAAATTGTTTTATTATGATTGCGATTCGCTTTTGTATTTTTATCACTATTTACAAAAGCCACTATTTTATGTCGAAAGGATTTCAAATGAAAACTTCTAAGCACAAAAACGCTACAAAGCACGATAGACACGGCAAGATTACTTTATCGCTTGCTAGCATTTTTGCCTTCTCTAGTATGCTAGTAGCCACTCCAAACAAGCCACATTCTAGTGATTCTAATGGGGGGGGGGGCGATAATAGCACGATAATCACCCCTAGTGATAATTCCAATATTTCGCAAGAATCTAGCACGGATTTTGCTAATCCACAATCCGCTTCGCAATCTAGCTCACAATCTGCTTCACAATCCAATTCGCAATCCGCCTCTTTTGTAGATTCTGCTTCGATGGATTCCGCCTCGATAGATTCTTCGCAAAATCCACAAAGCGACTCCACCAAATCAGCAGAATCAAAAAGCAATGATTCTGCCAAATCCAAAAAATCCAAACGATACAACAAACTAACCAAAAACGCGGACAAAGAGTGGGAAAATGATAGCAAATACGACAACATAGACGCAAAGCAACTAGACAAAGTCGTGGTAACTGCTAGTGGCTATGAGCAGGATATAAAAAACGCCCCTGCGACTATTAGCATTATCCCAAAAGAAGAGATTATGAGCCGTCCGATTCGCGACATAGGCGATGTAGTGCAAGATGTGCCCGGCGTGTCAGTAGAGATGCAAAAAACAGGTGGCAACTCTATCTCTATGCGTGGGCTTGGCTCTAGCTACACGCTGATTTTGATTGATGGCAAACGGCAAAATGTCGCGCAAGGATTTAGCACAAATGGTTTTGGCGAGGCGTTAAACTCAAATATGCCACCGCCATCGATGATAGAGCGAATCGAAGTCATACGCGGACCCGCTTCTACGATTTATGGTAGCGATGCGATGGGTGGCGTCATCAATATCATCACCAAAAAGCACACGGACAAAGTAACCGCAGGTGTGCAAATAGATACAAAACTTGCCGAACACCACAATATTTTTGGAAATACCTATGGCATAAATGCCTATGTAACCACGCCATTAGTAGAAAAAGTGCTATCGCTAAATTTGCGCGGTGGCTATAAATATGGCGAAAACAATAGATTTTATAAACCTGCGGGATTACAAGCTGCCACAGGCGGAGGCGGTGGTGGCGGGGGAGGCGGTGGTGGAGCAACCACAAACCCTTACGCAAACCCCTATGCCACGCATTCATCTACGGGCTTTACAAATTGGAATGCTGGATTTCGCTTTAACTACACGCCTGAGGAACACAATAGCCTTTATTTTGACGCAGAAGCGTATTTTGCCCGTGTAGGCTCACTAAACACTTCTGGCAATCAAATCACAGCAATCCGCGATTTTTACAAAGTAAATTCTGTGCTAAACCACGATGCGAACTATGATTGGGGCAAACTAAATACTTATGTGCAATACTCTGCCACGCTTTGGGCTTCGCATAATAATGTCAGCATTGGCGCAAACAAGGGCGACTCTGTGGCGTGGGAAAATGCAAGTATCAATCAAGACGCAGTTTTTCAAACCACTTACAACAAAGCCTTTGATTTGGATTGGGCGGGGGCTATCATCTTTAATGGTGGGCTATATTATCTCTATGAAAATCTCTGGCGCAAATCTAATGGCGTAAAAATGGATATGCACCAAGTCGCACTTTTTGGCGAGGGCGAATATCTAATCAACGAATATGTATCCACGACTTTGGGATTGCGACTAAATTATAGTGATAAATTTAAATCCATAGCCGTGCCAAATCCGCGCTTTTATGTCAATGTCAATCCTACAAATTGGCTAACTTTTAAGGCGGGAATCTCAAGCGGTGTGCTTGTCCCGCAACTAAGCTATCTATATGATGGGTGGAATATGACAGCGGATAATTCAGGCACACTAGGCAACAAAGACTTAAAGCCTGAGCAAAGCTGGAACTATGAATTAAGCGCGATTTTTGATTTTGAATCCACAAATCTAACGCTTACAGGATATTACACAGATTTTCGCGACAAAGTCTCTACGCAACCATATACAGATAACACTTGCACGAGCGATTCTACTTGCTCAAGGGTGCTAAATGTCGATAAATCGCTTGTAACGGGCGCGGAACTTGCCTTTAAACTCAAACCGATTTATTATGGAATCGGGCTTGATATGAGCTATGCTTTCACTTACACGGAGATTTTAAGCTCTTCGCAAAGAAGCGGGGCTACTTCGTATGCAGACTACTACAAAGGCGAACCGCTAAATCTAATCCCACGCCATAGCTTTGTCATCAAACCTAGCTATAAAATCGGTGGCTTTGAGGCATTTTTACGCTGGACTGGAAAATTTCAAACGCCCACACCTATCCCTGCGCCAAATAACCAAACCGCAGGAAATAACCGCGTGCGCGGGGCGATTGGCAAGTTTTACAAAGATTATCAAATAGTGGATTTGGCATTAAGCTATACATTTGATTTTGGCTTGGCTGCGACATTTGCTATCAATAACTTGCTAGATACGAACTTTTGGGACCCGATTTTGTTTAACAGCAATCAAAACTACACAAATCAATATCAGCGAATCTTGCCGTCTAGAAACTATTGGCTGACTCTAAGGTATGATTTTTAGTAGGGGGGTATTTTTTGGGACTATGCAGATTTTTAAGGTTTAGCGATTTACGAAGTAGATTTTGCTTGCAAAAAAGCAAATCAAAGCAAATAAAGAGAAGTAAAAAGCAAAATAAAAAAGGTTTTCTTGCTAGCACTTGAGAGAGAAAAAGCAACTAGCAAAGAAAACCTAGACGGAGTAAAAACAAGAGCAACGCATAAAGATGGACTAAGATATATGTTTATATCAAATTCAACTTAAATGCGTTAGCCAAACTTTATAAGCCGTTTGGCTGGGGCGAGTTTTGCCACAAATTTGCCACAAAAAAGATAAACAACATCTAAAATCTAGTGCAATAGATTCTAAAACAATAGCGAAAAAATACGATTTTACGCGACTTCTAGGCTAGTTAAGTTTATATGTTGGCAAAATCTTTGTCGCATTTGTAACTTATTTAAACTTTAAAAAATTATAAAAATTTCATAAAAATTAGCTGAAAAATTCCTAAAACTTTGTTATAATCCACCGATTAAAATCAATACAAAGCTGTATTGATTTTGCTGGGATAATAGCCACAAAACTAATCCCACAAACACTAATCAAAAGGCAAAGCAATCAAACATAATCAAAGAAAGGAAGGTTTCAAATGCGGATTTTGGTAGTAGAAGAAGATGCGACACTTAGCAAGACACTAAGCGATTCTCTCAACACAAATGGGTATCAAACCGACATAGCAGAGAGTCTAAAAGATGGCGTGTATTATATAAGTATTCGCAATTATGACTTGGTGCTTGCAAACTACAAGCTAAAAGATGGCAATGCCATAGAGCTACTCACAGAAGTCAAAGCTCGCTATCCACGCGTGCCTGTCATCATCATAGCAAGCAAGGCAAGACCTGAGCAAGAAGTCGCAGTGTTTAACAATGGCGGAGATGATTTTTTGTCAAAGCCATTTGATTTTTCGGTGCTTTTGGCTAGGATTCAAGCTAGGCTTAGATTTTTTGGGACTAGCGTGATAGAGATAGAGGATTTGATAATAAACCCCGATGAAGAGCGCGTAACCTACAAGGGAGAGGAAATTGAAGTCAAAGGCAAGCCTTTTGAAGTGCTAACCCACCTCGCAAGACAGCGCGACCAAATCGTATCCAAAGAACAGCTTTTAGATGCGATATGGGAAGAGCCAGAGCTTGTTACGCCAAATGTCATTGAAGTGGCGATAAACCAAATCCGTCAAAAAATGGACAAAGTGCTAAATATCTCTACGATAGAGACGGTGCGCAGAAGAGGGTATCGATTTTGCTACCCTAGAAAACCTATCGGCGAATAAACGCGACTAAAACTATCAAAATCAAGTAGATTTTGCAAATAGCGTTTTTGTAAATAGATTTTGCAAAATGCCTGTTTGCAAATAGTGTGCTTGCAAAGTGCGTTTTGAAAAAAAGCGTTTTTTAGATTCTTGTTTTTGTGCTGTTTGCATTGCTAGATTTTGTATATGAGTCTAAAATCTTAGATTAAGGCAAAATACGCAAGTATAGGCACATTATAAAAGTAAAAAATGCGCTAAAAAATCAACTTGCAAACAAAACGCAAGCAATCAAAATCTATAAAAAAGGAACATACATTATGAAAAAAATATTTTTTATTTTTACAAGTATCGCGCTATGCGGGCTATTTATGAGTGGCTGTGAGGAAGAGGGCACAAAAATCTACAATACTTGGAATCTGATAACCCTAAGCGTAGATGACAACCCTATCGACCCGACAAATAGCGAAAAGCAAGTCTTTATCACCATAGAAGACCAAAAGTTTAATGGCTATGCGGGGTGCAATTTGTTTTTTGGCAATCTAAAAATCCAAAAAAACAAAATCCAAACTTCCTCCACAGGCTCTACAAAAATGCTTTGCGAGCCATCTGCTATGGAGATAGAAATCACTTTGCTAAAACTTTTTTCAGATAGCGTTGTGGATTTTTTAATCAAAGATAAAAATCTAGTCTTAGAAAAAGATGGAATAAAAGCGATTTTTGAAGCAAAGGGACAATAGCGCGAAATCCGCTTAGAAAGCCTATCGCTAGAATGCGCTAGATTTTGCTAGAAAAAGTTTTTTAAAAATTTGCCACGCGTTTTTGTGAAAAATTTTTGTAAAAAAAACTTTTTTACAAAAATATAAAATCTAAAATCTAAAAAAATTCATAAGACAATTTTCACAAACAAAACCTAGCAAAATCACAAAAAAGCCTAAAAAAAACCATACGCAAAAAACACCAAAACACCCAAAACAACAACCCAAAAACACAACTCAAAACAATAACTAAGGATAAAAAATGGCAAAAACACTAAATGGCTCACAAATGTTAATACAAGCCTTGCGACTAGAGGGCGTGGAAGTCATCTTTGGGTATCCGGGTGGGGCTGTGCTAAATATCTATGACGAAATCTACAAACAGCAATATTTTCGCCATATCTTAACGCGACACGAACAAGCCGCTATCCACGCCGCAGATGGCTACGCCCGCGCTAGTGGCAATGTAGGCGTGGCTATCATCACTTCAGGTCCGGGCTTTACAAACGCCGTTACAGGTATCGCTACGGCGTATATGGATTCTATCCCGCTTGTGGTTATCAGCGGGCAAGTCCCCACAAGCCAAATCGGAACAGACGCATTCCAAGAAATCGATGCGGTTGGCATCTCTCGCCCCTGCACCAAACACAACTACTTAGTCCAAGATATAAAAGATTTGCCTAGAATCATAAAAGAAGCCTTTTATATCGCAAAAAGCGGGCGATTTGGTCCTGTGCTGATAGACATTCCTAAAGACATTTCGGCAAAATTTGGCGATTTTGCCTACCCAAAAGAAGTTTCCCTGCGCTCATATAAACCCACACTAAAACCAAATTCTAGGCAGGTAAAAAAACTACTAGACGCGCTAAGCGAGGCAAAAAAACCGCTTGCCTACATAGGCGGGGGCGCAGTGCTAGGGGTAGCGCATAGCGAGATAAAGCAAATCATTTCAACGCTAGGGATTCCAGCCGTTGAGACACTGATGGCGCGCGGTTGCTTAGAATCTAGCAACCCATTTTTGCTAGGAATGGTAGGAATGCACGGAAGCTATGCGGCAAATATGGCGATGTGCGAGTGTGATTTGCTTATTTCGCTAGGGGCAAGGTTTGATGATAGGGTTACGGGCAAGGTTAGCGAGTTTGCGCGCAATGCCAAAATCGCTCATATCGACATAGACCCAAGCTCCATTGGCAAAATAATCGACATAGATTTCCCCATAGTTGGAGACATAAAGCTAGCGTGCAAAGAGATTTTGGCGTTGCTAGATTCTAGCGATTTGGGGGGTAAAAATACGGAGCGCAAACAAACGCCCATAAATGCTTCAAATTATGATGAATGGCGAGCGCATTTGGCAAAATATGCAGAGCAAAATCCGCTGTTTTTTAATGATTCTGCCACTACGATAAAACCTCAATGGATAATCACAGAGCTAGGCAAACATTTTTATAGCAAAGCTATCATTTCTACTGATGTGGGACAGCACCAAATGTGGGTAGCGCAGTTTTATCCTTTTAGCGCGCCTAGAGAGTTGCTTACAAGCGGTGGGCTAGGGACTATGGGCTTTGGCTTGCCCGCTGCTATGGGTGCGTATTTTGCTAGCCCAAAAAAGCATATTTTTAACATTAGCGGCGATGGTAGCATTTTGATGAATATCCAAGAGCTAATGACTTGCGTAGAAAACCAAATCCCCGTGATAAATATCGTGCTAAATAACAACTATTTGGGTATGGTGCGACAATGGCAGACATTTTTTTATGAAGATAGATTTTCGCACACGGATTTGAGTTTGCAACCTAATTTTGTAGCCCTAGCAGAATCTTTTGGGGCGGTAGGATTTCGCATAGAGCGCAAAGAGGACTTTATCCCCACTTTGCAAAAGGCAATAGATTCTAAAAAAGTTTGCATTATTGATGTGGTAATAGATAGGTTTGAAAATGTCTTGCCTATGGTGCCGACAAATGCCCCGCTTGATAGAATGATATTGCCACAAAGGGCTTTGGATTCTGCTAGTGTGATTGAGGTAAAGCCAAACAATGGCAAAAAATCACAGCCAAGACTTCGCAGTATGGCAAAAAAATCTTAAAAAGTGATGGTATGTGTATATGCAACGCCTAGGTATTATTGTTTGCATTGCTATATAAACTTCTTACAGATTTTGTCGCAGTGTTTTTTACTTTGCTTTTGGATATTTTGTAGAAAACGAAATATCCAAATGATTTTGCGCATTTGTGTTATTTAGAAAAAACTACATTGTCTTGCTTGGATGCTTCATTTTTTACAAAAAGCTTAAATGTGGCAAAATGAAAAATTTTTGTGTGCAATTAAGAATAGAAAAAATATATAAGCCCTCCAAGCATCACTATAAATAATACTAGGTTCTAACTCTGCACAATCCAATAAAACGGACAACAATTCACTTGCAGAACAATTTTGCACTATTTGGGCATAGACTTGCTCATTTGTTTTAGTATTTCACCGCTTGCGTTGCAAGATTTTAGACGAAGTAAAAAAACACAGGTGTTTTTTATTGGTTCCACGCTATTTTTTGTTTCTTACTCGCTTTGCACCCAGAAATCTATTTATTAAAAAAATTACTTTCATTAAACTCGCCTTGTATTTTTGAAGTTTTTTCACATTTTTTGCGATTAAGATTTTAATGTTTGTGATGATTTTATTTACACTTTGGTGAGATATGTTGCCTCCGAAAATCTTACAAAAATCCCAAGAAAATGTAGCGATATATTTGTTGTTAATGGAAGTTTATCATATTCTAACCCACCTTTTTAAATTACTTAAAGTGGGTTTTTGAGCCAAATTAAATTAGAGACTAAAGTCATAAGTTCCTTTATCTGTAACGATTTTAATTTCTTTAAATGTATGAGCCTCACAACCAAACCATCGTTCTCCAGAATCACCAAATCTTAGCGGAAAGGGAAAATATTCTTTTTTTATTTCTTGCTCTCTTTCTTTGTTGTTGTGGGGAGCTGTCTCGATAAGCATACAATTTCCTCTATTTGCAAACATATCTTTAATTGTAATAGAATCTACCAGCGATATTATATGCACCGCAGTAATTTCATGTCCCCAAATTGATTTTCCTTCTATGCGAACTTCGATAGGGGATTTTCCCACATTTTCAACATTATCACAACCATAAAAACCCAACACACATAATACTACTAAGCTACTTTGTAACAATCTTTTTAATCCATTTAATCCTTGCATTTGTAATCCTTTCTTTAAGAAATCAATATTTGCTTGATAATGTTGTGGCAATTCAAATTAGGATTTACATTTTGAATACCATATATCAAGCCCTAAACAATGTTTGCTCTGCCATTTCAGTTAAATAACATATCTACTAATATAGCAAACCAACAACTAAAACGCTATTAAACCGACTTTGTATTTTATGTTTTATTACTTACATTTTGCACTCCTTAAGTTTTGTTTGTATGTTTATTTATCTTTAATATTTTTTTAGCATTTGTAAATTCTCTAGCATTTAGAGCTACACACATTATTGCTAAACACTAATCCGCTACCACCATTTGTGCCATTCTCATCTTTATATGCTTGACACTTATCTTTATTGTCGCGCACAAAGTCGATAAATCGATACACAATGTTAGAATCTTTGGTAATATAACCAAATCTTGCTTGCTTTTGCGGTATTTTTAGCTCTGGTCTTAGTTCGTTAGGAAGCACTAAGCGGGTATTTGGAGCAAAGTAGTAAAACTCACCAAAAATTAGCACTCTATCTGTTTGTGTGTCGTTTTGACAATTCCACTCATCATTATGGTAAGCATTTGGCACTTGCTCATAGCTACCATTGCTATTAGGCTTGTAGATATTGTCTCCTTGTTTATTGTTTTCTATGCGTTTTTGTGGATATTGTTGATAATATTCTGCAAAAGAGAGTATATTTTCAATCTTTGCAAGATAGATTAGTTTTTCCTGCCCCACTTGTGAGCCATCTAGTTTAGAAGAGGTGAATCCAGCTATCCATTCGCCCATTTCAGCTACGCTTCTCATAGGTGTTTTACATATTGCAAGTGTTAGGATTCCACTTGCTGCGTTTGGTGCGCCACCATTATCAGTTATCATTTTATATGAGCGTAAGATAGGCTCTTTTGTTTTACACATTTTTAATCCTTATTTGTAGTTTTTGCTTCTACAAAAATCAAAAAGGCTAGAATACAAAAAAAAAAAAAAACGGAATTTAAACAAATTGCAAAAACACAAACACAATTTTATAGCGCGCAAAATTTTTGTTGCGCAAGTGTTTTAAACTATCATAAAAAAGAATATTCAATATAATTAGTTGGTTTTGGTTACAAAAATATCACAATAAAATTTAAATTTTTAGTGTTGCATATTTGTTCATATATATGGTGTGCGCACAAGTCCTACAAATCCATTGTTTATGGCTTCTATGGATTATAATTTTTGCAAAGCCTGTGCTATTTTACTAATTTATTTGGCTTATTCTTTGAGCTTTTGCACAAAATCATAGTTGTAACATTGCAGTCTTAAAATGTATCAAATCTACCCATTGTTATATTTTTTTTTCACAAATTTTTGACATTTTTCAAATCATATTAGGTAAAAAAATATATAACCTTTTTTAAGTATCTTTAAAATGGTGTTTGGCAGATGCAAAATCTAATCTTTACAAAATGCGTTTTTTTTTAGATTTTTTTGATTATTGATAAATTTTTTGGCTATCGATAAATATGGATTATCAATCAAAAAGTTTTATAAGATTTTGAGCTTAAAAACGCGTTAAAAAAACTACTAAAAATCCAAAAAAACGCACCAAAAAAACTACTAAAAGCCCCCAAAAAACACACCAAAAAAAATGCGACAAAAAAAACGACTGAAAGCCAAAATCTATGAGATTTCGCTCAAATATTGTTGCACGATTTTTTTCACAGAGTCGCGCAAATGCTCTGGCTCTAGCACTTTTATGTGTGGGATATAATAAAGTATTAGCGGGATTATTTCCATTTGGTTTGTGATTTCTAGGGTGATTTCTAGCGAGCCATCAGGGTTTGTGCCAAGATTTTGTTGCCCTTTTAGCGGTTTTCGCAAAAAATACTTTGCCGCTTCTTTGTCGATAAGCAGTTGGACTTGATATGGATTTTCTAGGCTAAACCACACATTATTTGCTTTTTCTAGCCTTTGTTCGATATTTGCCGTGATTTCAAAATGCGTTTTTAATCGCGTAATTTGGCTAATATCTTTTAGATAAAATTTCTTAAAAGTTTTGTTGTTAGATTTGCTAATATCAAACCCTAGCAAATACCAAAACCCCTCAAAAAACGCCAGCTTCAAAGGCTCGATTTTGTATTGTTTGGCGTGAAAGATAAAAGAGATTTGCTCTTTGTCATTTATCACAGATTCTAGCAGGGCAAAATTTGCCAAATCATTTTCGCGCAAATCCTCCGCGCTAAAATGCGCAAAAATAGGGCTAGAAAACCGCGATGAAATGCTAGCTAGCAAACTATGGGCTTTATGGTAGAAAACCTCGCCTACGGATTTTGCTAGATTATCTAGGACGGATATGGTGATTTTTTCTTGGCTATTTAGGGTATCTTTGGCGTATTTTTCATCTAGTATCCAGCCTTTGCCGATTTTTATCGCGCCCATTTGGCTTAGATTTTCATTCAAATCGCGTGAAATTGTTTTGGTAGATACGCTTAGGTCATTTGCTAGCTGCGTGATACTTACGCGCTGTTGCGCTTTGCTCGCATTTGCTAGTCGCTCATAGATATAGTTTTGGCGCGCGATTTTGGCATTTGCAAAAGGGGTTTGGATTTTTTGCATTTGGCTACTTCCTTTTGGATTTGGTGGCTTTATGATTCTATTTTGTAGTCTTTTATTTCTTTTGCAAGTTTGGCGATGTCTGAGTTTTTATCCTTTTCTTGCTCTTTTAGCCACTCGTTGATTTCATTGACTTTTTGATAATTATCCAAAAAATAATCTTTAAATGAGCCTATTTTTTTAGAACCAAGCCAACCTTCAAACCACCCATAATTATCAAATTTTATGTTAGGAAATTCTTTGCGCAAAAAATTATCGTGCAGTTCTTTAACTTTTTTACCACTATAATACTTATCCACAAAGTTTATATTATTATTATCTTTTCTTATGTTTAATCTCACACCAAAACACACCCCTTGCTCTGCTTCAAACATAAAACGAAAAGTTTGCTTTGATTCCTCATACTTCTCATTATAAACCACAATATTTTTCCACCAATCTGTGTCTGGTTTTGAGCAAAATCTCTCGCATTCTTTTTCCTCTAATAGTATTTTCCAATCCTTGTATTTTTCTTGATGATTTTCTACCTCATTTTTTAGATTTTTGGATTCTTTGTCAAATGTTTTTGAAAAGTATGCCTTATTATATTCTTGCGTTATTTGTTCTTTTTTATTGATAATTTCTTGGGCTATGTCAAAATACACCAAAGATTTGTCTTGTTTTAGAAAATCCACTATGTTCATTTTGTTCTCCTTTTGTTTTGTGATGATTTGGACTATGTCTTTATAAAATTCCAACGCAGAATTTAGGCTTGTGATATTGCCTACACCGCTTTTGCTTTGGCATTTTTTTATCCATTCTAAAATATCCTTTTTGTAAGTAGGATTTTGATAGCGCAGTGTTTTTTCCTCATCTAAAAAATAAATTTTAGCTTTTTCATCAAATTGTTCTTTAATGATTTTTTCAAACTTTATTTGATTGCCTTTTTCATCAAAAAGATAGCTTTTATCCCATTCGCCCAAACTATTTTTTTCAGGCTTTCTTGGAAATGGTGTTAGATATACCACAGCGATATTTTCATAGCTTACACTTTCATTAGAATTTTCATCGTGTATAGATTCAATATATTTCGCTATTTGTTTTGGTTGGTCGTCTGCGCAAATTTTATTTTCGATAATGATATGATTTTCGTCATTAGTGATATAAATGTCAATATGTTTATGCTCTTTTAAAACTTGCGCATTTTTGGTATCGCCAAACCATTTTTTTAAACTCAAAGTATCCAAAAACAACGACAAAAACAAGTCGTCTTGATAATGCTCGCCATTTGTATCAAGCAATGAATGCAAAAATCCGCTGTGCATATTGACTTCATTATCGATTTTTTGCACAGCTTTTAACGGATTATAATCATTATCTCCGCGCTTTTTTGCTTCCTTCGCTTGCGCTAAAAAAACTTTTAGCGCAAACATAAAAGATTCAAAACGCTCTTTTGTTATCGCTTCTGCTTGGTTTGCATTATCCATCTTATTCCTTTATGGCGATGTGCCAAACGCAAAATCTTGTATCATAAAATCTCATATCATAAAATCTAATATCGCAAAATCAAACCCTAAAATCGCATTTGATTTTTAAATCTAATAAGCAAAACACAAGCCAAATTTAACCCAAAATCTATCTTGCAATTTTATCAAAACCTAAAATCCAACCTTTGCACTCCCTCTGCCGATGTCTTTGATTTTGGATTCTGCTTGGAGTTTGGCTAATAAATCTTGCGCTGTTTTTAGCGGGGCAAATCGCGCTTCTCTAGCGATTAGCGCAAAATCCCCAAAGCAGATATTTTCTAGCTTTTCTAGCTCATTTTCTACAACTGCAAAAATGCCCTCAAAATCTTGCGTGCTAGATTTTTTGCCACCTTGTAAATCCTTGCTAGATTTTGTGCTTGATTTTTGTGCGTGGGGAGTAAAATCGTGCATTTTAGATTTTGTGCTAGATTCTAGCCCCAAATATTTTGCATACATTGCAAATGCTTTTTTTAGCTTCTCGCCACGCAATGGTTTAAACTCTATCTTGCTATCAAACCGCCGTAAAATCGCGCTATCAAGGCAATCTAAATGGTTGCTAGTAGCGATAAAGATTCCCTCATAATCCTCCATTTGGGTTAGTAGCTCATTTACAATCGTGCGCTCCCACGAGCGAGTGGCATTTTGGCGGTTGTAGCCTATGCTATCGATTTCATCGATATGGAGTATCGCTTTTTGTATCTTGGCTTTTTTGAATGCTCTGGCGATATTTTTTTCTGTCATTCCCACAAACATTGATAGCAAATCGCTCATTTTGTAGCTTAGTAGCTTTTTGTTGCATTCTTTTGATAGCTGTTTGGCAAACTCACTTTTGCCACTGCCTGCTATGCCATAGGCTAGGATTCGTATCCCGCAGGGGGCATTTTGGATTGATAGTTTTTTGGTTTTTTTGCTGTTTTTTGGCGTATCGCTAAAATCTAGCAAAAAATCCCTATCAAATTCTTTACCCGCTTTTTTTGCTTCTTTTTTGGCGATGTGTAGCGGATTTTGTTGTTTTTGTGTCTTGGCACATAGATTTTTGATATTTTGGCTTAGGGCTAGCAAATCCGTGCCACATTCGATTAGCTCCATACTATAAGGCATTGCGCTAGATTTTGTTTGTTTTTGTTTTTTGGGTTTTAGGACGGGTTTGTCTTTGGCACGCAGGGTTTCGTTTATGCACTTTATAAAGACTTGCTGTGCGTCTTTTTTGCCAAATTTACTTGCGACCTCCGCGCTTTTTAGCAAGTTGCCTTGCGTTAGGTTGTCATTTGTCGCTACGGCTTCTAGTAGGTTTTGGCTAAGTGTGATTTTGCTTTTTTGCAAGGTGGATTTTATGATGGCGATTTTTTTGCTTTTGGGTGGGGCTTTTATCTCGCACACGATGTCAAATCTCCGCAAAAACGCAGAATCCATATCATAAGAATTTGACGCAAAAAAGTTTAGCACTTTTGTGTTTTCTAGCATCGTGTTTATGCTTGCTTTGCGCTCTAGGGCGTCATAGCATATCGTATCCTCGCATTCATCAAAAAACACGATATGTTTATCGCTTTTTAAAATATGTTGCAAAGAAGCAAATGCCCTCATACGATATATGGCTTTGGTGTCTTGATTGTCGGTTATGGAGTTTTTTACGCAGATGACTTCGCGTCCTAGATGTTTGGCTATCGCGCTTACTAGCTCGCTTTTGCCTATGCCTGCCTTGCCGTAGAATAGTATAGAGGCGTTTTTGACTTTTTTGGCGTAGTTTAGGACTAGATTTAGCTTTTTGTCCATATAGTCAAAATCCTCTATGGTTAGTCGGCTAGGATTTGGCTTGTAGCCAAACTCTTTTATAAGTGTATTTATGCAAAGTGGCATGGTAAATATAAAATCTAGCCCCTTGCCAATGCAAAAATCTCTATTACAAAACTTATCTATTTCTACAAAGCCCATTTTTACTAGCCTGTTATCTTGCTGAAAAATGGATTTGATAGCGGCTAGACTATGTCCAAAAATGCGTCTTATAAGCGTGGTGTGCATATAGAAATCTATCCTTTTATCATAAAAAGAACTATGGCGATTCTCTGCCATACAATACATATACGCCAAAGCATCGCATTCCACAGGGCTAAGATCCATCTCTTTTTGCAAAAGGGCAAAATTTGCTTTTGTAAATGATGGATAGCAAAATTCTCTATAATGAGAATCTAAAAGTTTTAACGCTAGTGAAACGCTAATCTTCCTTATCCCTGCTATGTTGTCTTCAAAAAGGTCGCAAAAACAATGTGTATCCGTGATATAAGACACTCCAAATTCGCGCGCTATCGTAAGGGTTATGACTTTTGCGTTGTGCGTTGCCCATAGCTCTTTTTTGGGTAGTAGGACTTTTGGTGGTTGTTTTGGATTTTGCGACTCTTGCGCTTCTTGCTCTTGTAGAGATAGTTCGTGCATCATTTGTTTTTTCCTTAGGATTCGTTGTCGCATTGCCCATTCTTTGTTATACGCCATTTTGCACTCCTTAGATTTTTGGTAATGCAATTATGCGTATTTTACTAGACAGATAGTGTCCATTTAGTGTCTTTTTTGGAGTTTTTGTCTGTTTTTTTTGGAAATTTTTTGGAAGTTTTTGAAAGTTTTTGGGGAATTTTTGGATTTTTTTAGAATTTTTTGGGGGGTTTTAAGGATTTTTATGAGAATGTATAAATAAAACAATGCAAAAAAAAAGCAAAAAGCGCGTAAAAATAGCAAGTTTTAAAAACATTGCAAAATCAAAACCACAAAATTTTAAAAACTACGAAATCAAAAAACCACAAAAATCTAAAAACTACAAAATCTCAGCCCTGCCATTTTTTACCACGACCAAATCCTCAATCCGCACGCCGTAATGTTGGGGGATATAGATTCCGGGCTCGATAGAAAACACCATATCATCTTCTATGATAGTATCGCTTCTAGCGGAGATAAAGGGCTGCTCGTGTATGTCAAGCCCTATGCCGTGCCCCGTGCTGTGTGAAAAATATTTGCAAAAACCAGCTTTGTCGATTACCCCTCTTGCAAGCGCGTCTATTTGCTTGCCACTCATTCCAGCGCGTAGATTTTGTATGCAAAATTCCTGCGCTTTTTTCACAATGTCATAGATTTTTTGCAATTCTTTGTTTTTAAAATATTGCGTCTTGCTAAAATTTGTGCCACTAGAATCCATATTAGATTTTGTATCAAAATCAATCTTTGCCGTGCGCGTCATATCTGAACAATATCGCTTGTATTTTATCCCCGCATCAAAAAGTAGCAAATCCCCATTTTGCAAGATTTTATCGCTTGGCAGTGCGTGAGGCTTGGCAGCGTTTTCATTGATAGCGACTATGGGAGAGAAGCTCAAATCATATTCTCCGCCATTTTCTAGCACGATTTTAGCGAGTGCAAAAAGCTCTTTTTCGCATAGATTTTGCCCTTTTTGGACAAATTTATACGCGCTATTTTTGCCACTCAAAATCTCATTTATGATATTTGCAAATCGTTTATATGCGTCTTTATTTTTTGTTTGGGATTCTTTGATTAGGGCGATTTCTTGGTCGGTTTTTTTGATACGCAAAAGTTGATGAAAGTTTGGCGTAGATTTTAGCTCTATTTGCAATGTAGATTTTAGCTTTTCAAACGCGCTAACACTAAGTTGATTGCTATCAAAGCTGAGGGATTTTATGTTTGATTTTGCCAAAACCTCTATGGCGGATTCTAGCAAGTTGTTGCTTGTGATTAGCTCTACGCCACTTGCTAGATATTCTCTAGCTTCTGTGGTGTAGCGAGAATCCGTGATAAAGACGCATTCTTTGCCTAGTCGCAATAATATCGCATTATCACAGCTATACCCCACCTCAAAATATTGCGCGCTTTCATCTTGCGTGATGAAGTATTGCGGGGGCGTTTTTTTTGACATAGATTTTACTTGTTTTTTGATTTTGGCTATTTTTTGATTTTAGTTGTTTTGGTTTGCGGAGGCTTTTGCTTGGGCTTCTTGCTGTGCTTTGAAAGCCTCTAGCTCGCCTATGATTTGCCCTAGCGCGATAAGCCCGATATGATACCCATACGCGCCAAATCCCGTTATCACGCCTGCGCAAACCCCTCCACTATAACTCACTTTGCGATAATCCTCCCTAGCAAAAATATTGCTAATATGCACTTCTACCACAGGCACGCCACACGACATTATCGCATCGGCTATGCCTATGGAAGTGTGCGCATAAGCAGCTGGGTTTATAAGCACTCCGCTATATTCGCCTCCTACGCATTCTTGGAGTTTGTCGATGATTTCGCCCTCAAAGTTGCTTTGGAAAAATTCTAATTCAAAGTTGTTTTGCTTGGCAAAGGCACGCATATTTTCGTGGATTTGCTCTAGGGTTAGCGGTCCATAGATTCTAGGGTCGCGGTGTCCTAATAGATTTAGATTTGGTCCTTGTATGACTAGGATTTTCATAAAGTCTCCTTTTGGTAGATTTTGAAGTGTTGTGGTTGTGAGAAATGCCAAAAAATTGTGTGGATTTTAGCATATTTTTGCGTTTTTAGAGAAAAATATACGCGCTAGCAGTGTGTGAACAAACGCCACGCAAAAAATCAAAAATCCCACCCCAAACGCTAGCAAACAACACTCTGCCATAGAGCCAAATTTTGCGCTTGGCAATAAATACCAGCCCTGCGAATATAGCTCTACAAAATACGCTTGCAAAGGGGATAGCGCAATATCGCTAGGTGGCAATGCAAAATCCTGCCCACAATCCCCTGTGGGAGCAAACACGCTAGGCAACCACCTATCAAGTGGCAAACCAAAATCAAAACTAGGCTGCATAGAGCAACCTTGTAGTCCAAAGAAATTTGACAAACCAAAAAAGTTTGACAAACCAAAGAAGTTTGGTAATTCAAAAAAATTTAGCATTTCAAAAAACTCATTTTTTAACTCATTGTCTAATGGATTTTGCAAATCACTAGAATCCCCAAATGATTCTACACCGCTAAAATCTGCTTTATTAAAATCCGTTTGGCTAAGATTTGTTTTTTTAGAATCTACTTCACTAAGATTTTTTTGGCTAAAATCCGCCTCGCTAGATTCCATATCAAAATCATCAAAAACATTTAGCGCGCGATGAATTTTTAACAACACCCACGAAAATGCAATCCCCCTAACACTCCCATAAAATCCTAAAACAAAGCCTAAAATCCTGCTTAGCAAGATAAGTTTATGTGTGATATGTTTATGTTTAATATTATGCTTATTTAGAGCGTTAGATTGTCGCATATTTTGGCTAGATTTTCGCGTGGATAAAAAATCGCTAATCCCCAAAAAAATCCCACCAAATCCCATAACAACAAACGCATAGCGAATATAGACGCACTGCTCGCAGGGCTGCATAAACAAATAGCCTTGAAAAAATAAATGCGAAATCCCCACAAGAAAAAAGCTACAAAACGCGCAAAAAAACCAAAAATAAGCCCTAAAAGCCATTTTTATCGCTTTATTTTTTTAGCAATTCGATGATTTTGTATTTTAAATCTTCTAGCGAATGAATGGACTTGGTATAAATCAAATATTTGCCATTTACCACAAATGCTGGTATGCCCTGAATCGTAGCCACGCCATAGCTAGCCTCCCAAGAGGCTAAAATCTTTTCGACCTCTTTTTCTTTCAATGTGGCGTAAAAATCATCTAGCTTTACCCCCGCAGAATCTAACCCCGTGTGTAAAAATGCCTGTGGATTTTTGCCCCCTCCCCACCGCTCTTTGTTGATATTATAGGCATTAAAATAGGCTTTTTGCGCTTTGAAAAAATGGGATTTTTCCGCATCTGTGATGGGGATATTTGCTTTTTTGTCTTTAAAGATTAGCACGGCAAAGACTTGCGAAGCAAGCTGTCCATAATCGCCTTTTTTGCTTAGATGATAGGGCTTAAACTCGACATTTTCAGGGAGTGATTTTATGAGATTTGGCAAATGTTTGGAATACCGATAGCAAAACGGACAAGAATAGCTAAACACTTCTATTATCGTATTTTGGGCGTTTGGGATAGGATTTTCTAGCACGACAAAATCCCTGCCCTCTTTTAAATCGCCATTTATCTTGTTGCTTAACTCTTGCTGTGGATTTTGGGCGTTTGTTGCGTGGCTAGTGGCAAATATACAAAATCCTGCTAGCAACATAGATTTTATGCCTTTTGCTAGCGCATTTTCTATGCGTTTGTTTATGTGCTTATGCGCGTTTTTTTCTATGCGTGTGGCTAGATTTTGTGCGTTGTTGATTTTAGATTTTTTGTGCATTTGGACTCCTTGTTTGTGTTTATAAACTAATCTTTAGGTTTAGACATTTCTATGCCATTTTTTAAACCTATCGCAGCGATGGCTATCACTACCAAAAATCCTACGCATTGAAATACGATTTCCATAATGTCGCTCCTTTATATTTTTCCTATTTCTTTGATTTTTTGCCGTATAAAGCAGTTTAATAAATATAGCACAATTAGCAAAAATACAAGTGCTATTAAGCTAAGACATATTAAAAATGAGCTTATTTTTTCATAGTTTGTAAAGCCCCAGCCCAAAATACCCAAAATCACAGCTACATCAATACCTAACCAAAATTTAAGATATGATAAATCTTCTTTTAGCTCATCTATTCTTGCCATTTTGTGTCCTTAAATTATATCAAAATAGTTTTTGTGTGTTTGTATCAAAAATTTTAACCCAAAAAAAAACCTAATCCTTAAAAGCAGCGATATATTTTTCATATCGTTTTTCTAGGTTTTTGCGCATCTTTGCTAGCTCTTCTAGTGCTTCCTCACAATCGCTTCCATCATTACTATGCCCACCCTCATTTTGCGCTTCTCGCAGTGCTTTTTCTTGCTCCAAAATCTCAATGCGTTCTAGCAAGTATAAAAACGCGCTTTTGCTGACATCGGGTAGTTTTGTGCGCGTGTCCATTTCTAAAATCTCGCTAGATTCTAGCCCAAAATCCACATTAGATTTCGCGCTAGATTTTGTGCTAGAATCTATATCGGTTTTTGCATTTTTTGAGAGATTTTGGGTTAGATTTTGGCTTTGTGTTTCGTTGTTTTCGTTTTTGTCTTGTGGTGTCAAAATCCTAGCGGGAATCCCAACTGCCGTGCAACCGCGTGGCACATCTTTGACTACCACAGAATTTGCGCCGATTTTGGCATTTGCACCGATTGTGATGTCTCCTAGCACTTTTGCTCCAGCTCCCACCACCACGCCAGATTCTAGGGTAGGGTGGCGTTTGGTGCGTTTTAGGCTTACTCCGCCTAGACTTACGCCTTGATAAATCGTTACTTCATCGCCTATGATTGCTGTCTCGCCTATGACGACACCTATGCCGTGGTCGATAAACACGCGCCTACCGATACGCGCAGCGGGGTGAATATCGATATTTGTGAGAAATTGTGCAAATCCCATAATGATTCTTGCCAAGATTTTCCAATCCCGCACATACAAAAAATGCGCAAATCGATAATGAAACAACGCTACAACCCCCGGATAATTAAAAAACAATTCGATAGGATTTTTTAGGGCGGGGTCTTTTTGCTCTGGCGTAGCAAAATCCTCTTTGATGATGTCCCAAAATCCCGCTTGCGTGGGCTCAAAAGAAGCGATGGCAAAATCTGTGCTTTTTGTTTCATCGTTTTTTGCAAGATTTTGTTTTTCAGGATTTTGCTCTTTAGGATTTTGTTTAGCAGATTTTTGTTTGGCAGGATTTTGTTTGTCGGATTTTTGTTTGGCAAGTTTTTTGGGATTTTGCAAGTTTGGTTGCAAATCCTTGTTTTGCAAAATGTTGTTAGATTTTTGATTGGGGTTTTGTTTTTTTGGTTTTGGCGTTTTTGGCATTAGTTTTTCCTTAAATTTTTGTTTGGATTTTTACTTAAATTTTTACCAGATTTTTACCAGATTTTTAAGATTTTTTGGTGCTTTTTGCACGCTAATTTTTAAATGATTTTGCCTACTCATTTTCGCTCTTTTTATGCTTTTTTTCACTCATTCTTACTCATTTTTATTCATTTTCATCAGTGTTTTTTATCGTGCGCAAGTAGCCATTTTCGCTAAGCATTACATAGAGTTGCCCTAGCACTTCTTTTTTGTCCTCATCGCTGATTTTTGCCTCATCGATTCTTTGTTTTAGCAGTCGCTCAATTTCTTTTGTGTCATAGTCCAAATCATCAAGCACATCAAGCACATTTTGGGCTTCAAGTAGATTTTGGATTTCATAGCCTTTGTTTAAATCCTCATCAAAAATCACGCTAAATTCCGTAGGGTGCGTGAAAAGATTGTGTCGCATTCCTAGCACTTCTTGATACGCCCCCACAAGAAAAAATCCCAAAAAATATTCCTCACGCGTAACATCAACATCGTGCAAATACAGAGGCTTTTTTGCATCAAAAGCGATTTCACCATCGCTATCGCAAGTAATATCCCACAAACTAGCACTTCTTGTGGGACGGCGATTTAGCCTATCTAGTGGCATTACGGGAAAATTTTGCCCTAGCCCCCAATAATCAGGCAGGCTCTGAAAAAAGCTACAATTTAGCAAATAACGCTCTTGGATTTGCTCTTGGATTCTAATGATTTCATTATGGTTTTTGTGTTTTAGTAGTTTTATGACTTTTTTTATGATTAGATGGACTAAAATCTCGGTATTTGAGCGGTCTGTCAAATCGATATAGCCCAAATCAAAGAGCGTCAAAAGCGACTCTAAATGATCAAGACTATCGTGCAGATATTCTATGGCATTTTTTTCACTCATTGTTTTGTATAAATCAAGCATTTCAGCGATAAGCGGAGGATTTTTTTCTTTTAATCGCAACGCCTTTTCGTCATATTCTTGGCTAAAAAGCTCTAGCACAGGCGCGATTAGCACGGCGTGATTTGCGCTGACAAATCGCCCTGATTCGATGAAAATATCTGGCTCTTTTTCCTGTTTGTTTTTGACAATTTCTTTGAGTGAAAAAACCACATCTCCGCTAAATTCGCTTAGCGTGTAGTTGCGATTGTTTGCGCCCTCGTGCTGGGTGTATTCCACAGCTAGCCCACCGCCGATATTTACGCAAGTGAGATTTTTTGCACCCATTTTTCGCAGTTCTGCATAGATATTGCCTACTTCTCTTATGGCTTTTTTTAGTGGCGAAATATCGCTTATTTGGCTACCTATGTGAAAATGAATCATACTAAATTGATTTAGCAGGTTTGATTGTTCAAGCAATTTGATTGCTTCTAGCAATTCCGTAGAAGTAAGCCCAAATTTTGCATTTATCCCGCCAGATTTGCCCCATACTCCCGTGCCTGTGCTGTGTAGGCGGATTCTAAGCCCGATATGAGGATATGGCGACCCCATTTCTTTTGCGACTTCGATTATGGATTTTAGCTCGTTTAGTCCCTCGATGGTTAGCGTGATATTATGCCCCATTTTTGCCGCGATAAACCCTAGCGCAGTCATTTCTTTGTCTTTAAAGCCATTTACCGTGATAGGACATTCATCATTTGTGTAAGCCATAGCGATGATTAGTTCGGATTTTGAGCCTGCTTCTAGCCCGTAGCAACGCCCTTGAGCGCAATCAACAAGTGGCAGGATAAAATTTGGCATTTGATTGACTTTGAGTGGAAAAACGGCTTTAAATTTACCTTTGTAAGAATACTCTTTTATCGCGTTTTTAAAAGAGCCAAAAAGCTCTCGTATCTGTTTATCTATGAGGTGAGGGAATCGCACTAGCAAAGGACCTTTGTAGCCTTGTGTGCGGACTTCTTGGACGATTTCAAGTAGGGTGGGTTTGCTTTGATGATTTACCTTGACAAAGCCATCTTCTATGATAAAGTCATCATTTGACCAAAATTTTATACCATAATCAATCACAAAAACTCCTTTTTGCAAAACGCGATTTTAGTGCCGCGATTTTAATGCAAGATTTTACGCATTTTTCATTCTTGCTTTTTATCATATTTTGCTTGCATTTTGTATGCAAATCTTTTTCCAAATCGCACAAAATCCACGCATTATAGCACAAAAAAATTGAAAATTTTTGCTAGATTTTGCTTGCGTATTTTTCTACCATTTTGATAGGATTGTAGCTTTTTTTTGCCCTTCTTAGCCCCTCAATCCCCAAATCCTCCTCCCTATTGATAAATTCTAGCGCGCTAAATTCATTTACTAAAAGTTGTTGATTTATGATTTGATATGCCCCTGGGATTTTGGGATTTGCTTTTTCTATGTGTGCTAGTGCCATTTTGTCATTCATCACTTCCCCAAAGCTAAATGCCACGATTTCGCCTTCTAATCGTATCGCCCCGCCTTTTAGTCCTAGATTTTCATACACTTGTAGCGCGTTTTTTATACCGATAAATTCTATTTCTAACGCCTCATTTTTATTTGGATTTGCTTCTAGCCATTCTTTGCATTTAGTAGTGATTTCATCGGCATTTTGCGCGCTTATTTTTTCATAGTCCCATTTGCTTCCTCGCTCGCTGTTATTTTGCAAAAACTGATTTAGATGATTTTTTTTCTTGTGAAATTTCCTACCCTCAAGCCTAATTAGCTCATCTACGCTATACACATAATCAAACCGCTCTTCACGCGCTATAAATTCTAGTCCGTTAAACACGGATTTGATAGAATCGATATTTTTTGATTCTATGGATTCAAAGCGGGGGGGTAGATTTTGCTTTTTTAAAAATTCGCGTAAATCCTGTAAAGCGCGGATTTTATCGCCATTGCCAAATGGATAGAAAAAATAGGGCAGGGCGTTTGTGTATCGGGTTTTTATGATTACACAATCGTGCAAAATCGCATACGCAATGTCTCTAGCGTGCTTCCAAATATAAAGATTTCCAAAGACAATATCTGAAATTTCGTAATTTTCTTTGTCTAAAAAAGGCTCTAAAATCTGCTTAGATTCTAGCGTGATTGGCTTAAATTCCATTGTTTTTTCCTTTGATTTTATTTAGCGATTTTGTCTTGGTTTTGTGGCTAATCCATTTTAGGATAGCTTCCTAGCCATTTTACTTGCTCTCCCCATTTTGCTAGGATTTTAGCCACCTTTTCATCATCTCTATGCCCATCAAAATCGATATAAAACCCCGAGCTAAAATCCCCGCCATTTTTTATGCGAATGGGGCGAGAATCGATTTTTGTAAGATTGATTTTGGCATCTTCAAAATCTTGCAAAAATCTAAGAAGCGTGCCAGATTTTTCAAAGCCTTTTAGCGTGGCAAAAATCGAAGTCTTGTCATTGCCACTTTTTGCATTGCAAAAATCACTCACAATCACAAATCGCGTCTTGTTGCCACTATGATTTTGCACATTTTCAAACATTATGGGAATCTCATAGATTTTTGCCGCTATGCTAGAGCAAATCGCAGCACTTTGTTTGTCGGCTTTTGCTAGCTGTGCGGCTTTGGCGGTGGATTCGGTGGGGATTTGCTCTAGGGCTAGCAAATTATGCGCGTTTAGGAAATTATCACATTGCCCAAACGCAATATCTTTTGAATAAATGCGCTTAATATCGCTTAGATTTTCGCTAAGAGAGGCAAAGCTATGATGAATGGGTAGGATAACTTCTGCGATGATTTTTTGGGTAGAATTTGTGTGGCTTGCTAGGTTGTCGATAGTCTCGCCTACAATGCCATTTGTGTTGTTTTCGATAGGCACTACGGCGTATTTTGCTTGATTTGATTCTAATGCCTTAAAGATTGCGCTAATGGTGTTTATCGGCAGATATTCACTAAGCGCACCAAATCGCAATGCGGCGGCTTGATGTGTGTAGCTACCTAGCGGTCCAAGATATGCGACTTTTTGGGGTAGCTCCAAATTTCGCGAAATGGCAAAAATCTCGTGGTAAATCGCTTCGATGGCGTTTGTATTTAGGTATTTTAGAGGTTTTGTGCTAAGCCGTTTTATGATTTCTCTCTCGCGCTCTGGGCGATATATGCTAGCGTTGTTTTTTAGTTTATTTTCGCCGATTTTGGTAACGATGCTAAGCCTAGATTCTAGCAAATCTAGTATTTGCTCATCGATTTTGTCGATTTGCGTGCGCAAAGATTGCAAGTTTGTATCGTGCTGATTTGTGTGGCTATGTTGGGGCAGGGCATTTTTGATTTTGTGTTTTTGTTGGCTATTTTTTGACATTTTTTTCCTTTGTTGATATTTATTTGATACTTGCTAGTTCTTTTTGGAGGTTTATGGTGGCTTTTAGGATTTTGGCGACATTTAGGATATGCGTAAAGTCGCTTTGCTCTAGCGTTATTACACCATTTTTATCATTAGCGCGGTATTTTAGCCATTTTTCAAGCACTTTGTAGCCACCTATCGTGTAGCCCCATACTTCCGCGCTCACTCCCACTATCTCCAAATCTGCGTTTAAAATAATCTTGTTTTGATTTGGCTCATATTTTGGCTTATCAAGCGTGAAATTTGGGTTTGATTTGTTTGCATTTTCACGGAATCTTAGCTCAATTTCTTTGTCCTGCGGGATTGTTTTCATCAAATGCAAGTCGATTAGATTTTGCCCTAGATTTGCGTATTTTTCAAATGTTGATTGGCTTACTTCAAAGTCGATTCGCGGGAAGCCGATTTTTAGGTATTCTACATATTTTGTGCGATATGCGGGATTATACAAATTTGCATAAATAAATGCCAAAATCTGCTCTGGCGTTTTATTTTTTAGCACTTTGTGTCTTGCTTTAAATTTATTAAATTCCTTTGTAAAATTTGGGATTTTGTTGTTTTGCCAAAATTCATCGTGGTAAGTGTAAAGTGGTGCGATATAGGTTTGTCCGCCATTGTAGTGAATATCCGTAAGTCTATCGCTTATGATTGCGTTGTCATACGCATTTAATTCGCAATCTTTGGTAAAGCAAATGCCCAAATTTTCGCCACTTAAAAAATGCTTCATTGTTTCAAATCGCGGATAACCTAAAAATCCTTTTGTTTTGCCACTTGTAAATGTGTAGCGCAAATCAAATGGGCGATAGGCGATTTTTTGGATTTTATTTTGGATTGCCGCGCTTGCTTCGCGTGCTTGTAATGACGACAAAGATTCCCCCTCCCTTGCGGAGGGGGTTAGGGGGTGGGTAGATTTTGCAAAAGCAAAATCAGATTCCAAAGCCTCTTTAATCGCACATAAAACGCCCTCTAAATTTTCTAAAATCTCATTATTCCAAAAACGCAAAATTCTAAAATTTTGTGATTCCAAATAAAAATCTCTTTTAATGTCGGGGTGATTTATTTTATCATACCCACCCCCTTTATCCCCCTCCGCAAGGGAGGGGGAAATTGCGTGTTGTCCGCCATCACATTCGATAATAAGCCGTTTTTCTATACAAACAAAATCCGCGATATATTTAGAATCAATCACAAATTGCCGTCTAAACATAAAACCTAGTTTTTTGCCACGCAATTCTTGCCAAAGTTTATTTTCTGCGTCAGTGGGATTTTTGCGCATTTTTCGGCTAAATTCTTTCATATATGGTGCAAGTTGTCGGTGGTTTTGGTGTTTATTGGTTTTTACCCACCCCCTAACCCCCTCCGCAAGGGAGGGGGAACAAGATGATATTACATCTGCCTTTGCCCTTTCTATGCTCCAATCTCTTGAATCTTTTCCTAATTGATATTTTTGTCGTATCGCTTCAATTTCTAATTTGACAAAATCATTTACGATATTCAAAACATTTTGTCTATTAAAATGAATGCAAATTTTGTCTTTTTCTGTTTTGATTCCGCTATTAAAATTCTCAAAAATTGCTTTTGATTCGCCCAAAGATTCGTTTTTTGCTAACGCCCAAAATTTATTGTATTCGTTGTTTTTAAAACTTTTTGGCACAAACCAAAAATATGGAGAATCTAGTTTTATTTTTTTCCATTTGATAGATTTTAGCCCTTTGTTTGTTATTTTGTTTAATAGCGCAAATTTATCTTTACGACGCAAGATTTCGTTGTCTTTGGTGGAGAAGTAGTGGATTTGGGCTAAATTATACCCACCCCTTTTGTCCCCCTCCGCAATGGATGGGGAGGATTTGGAGTTGCTACGCGCAAGGGAGGGGCTTTTGGATTTATCGTTTTGTTCCCCCTCCCTTGCGGAGGGGGTTAGGGGGTGGGTGTCGTATTTCACAAACAAACTTATGCAAACGCCTATGCGAATATCAAAGACATTTTTGTCGTTTTTGCCATCTATTTCGTTATGTCCGTGCAAGTTTAAAATATAGATTTCATCAAAGGTTTTTGCCAGAGATTCGCGCATTTTACGATGAGTGCGCCCTGATAAAAATGAATTATTGGTGATAAAGCCCATAATGCCGTGCTTTTGATTTTGCTCGGTTAGCTTCCATTGGGCAAAACGAATAAATTTTATATAGTCATCATCTAGGGGTTGAATATTTGTCTCATTTAGCCCCATTTTATACGAATCTAAAAGTTGCAAAATCTCCGCGCCTTTGTTTTTGGATTTTACATTATACGGCGGATTGCCTAAAATCACTAGCAAATCCTCTTTATGCTTTAGTCGCAAGGATTTATCACGCTCGTTTTTTAGCGTGTCAAAGGGGACTTGGAGGTGTATTTGTCGCGCCGTGTCTAAATCTAGCGTATTTGTAAGATAGACTTGAAACTTTTGATACGCGCTAAACTCGCTAAATCCTTTATTTTTCAGCAGTGAGCTTAATTTCAAATGTGCCACAATATAAGGCACGAAACTCATCTCAAAGCCATAAATATCCCTAAAACATTTATTGATAATGACATTTTTAGCAAACACTTCGCTTTGATTTTCTAAAATGAGCTCAAACACCTTTGCCAAAAAGCTCCCTGTCCCTGTGGCAAAATCTAGCACCTTGACATTTTCATCGCTAAAAGATTTATTGAAATGCGTTTGCAGTAGCTCATCTATGCTACGCACAATCATATCCACAATAGGCTCTGGCGTGTAAAAAACGCCACCTTCTTTGCGCTTTTGCTCCCCTCGCAAATCATCATACGCCTTCAAAAAATCCTCATAAAGATAAATGCTAAGCTCGCTAATCTCTTTTTGGAAGCTAGTTGCTAGGCTTGGCTTATCGATAAGTGCAATGGTTTTAATGATATTGCTAAGCGCGTAGGTAATCGAATCAGGGAGATTTCGCGCTGGGAGCGAAGACTCTATAAACTCGCGGAGCGTAACAAAATGTCGTGGCAATAGGGCTACAAACATTTCGGTGGGGATTTTGTCAATCTCATAGATTTCACTCTCGATATGCGCTACAAACGCGCCATATACGATACTCTGTGCCACAATGTCGCAAAACTCAATAGGGCTAATGTCCGTGCTCTCCAAATCCCTAAATGATTGATAAGATTTATCAAACGCGGCGTGAAAATCTGTGGTGGTGCTTGTCTGTGTGGTGGCGGTGAGTAAATTTGTGGCATTGGATTCTAAATCTTGCGTGCTAAACTCATTAAAAATCGCGGTGCTTAAATAAAAACTTTGTGTGCTTAGGACTTTTACTAACTCATCTTTTTGTGTGATTTGCGCGGTAGTGTGGAAAAACGCGCTTAAAAGTTGAGAGATTCTCGTGGTGGATTCTATGATCTTGGTTTTTTGCGTGGCTTTATCTTGCGTGGCGTTTAATAGGTTTGATTCAACGCCGTTTGGGAAAAGGATAAAATCATCGATAATCTTGCCATAAGAGAGCAAAATAAAGCGATTGTAATCCGTCAAAATGATATTGTGGCACACGCTTAAGTATTTTTCGATTTGTTTGCCTTTGACTAGCGGGCTTAAATCCACGCCATAGTTTTTACACTCGATAAAGCCCACAAGCGATTCATAGCCGATTTTTTCTTGTGGTATTTGGGTTTTTGAGTCTTGTGGCATTTGGCGGACAACTTTAAAATCAGGGCGGATATTGCCTTGCCCTTGTTTTGACTTTGGCTCGTGGATAATGACAATCTCGCCTTGCTTGCTACTTTGACTTTGCGCGGCTTGTGTAGGCTTAAATGCGTTTAATAGATTTTCAAGCGCAGTGCGAAATGAATGCTCATTTGCATCGCCACGATTTATAAGGCTTTGCAAAGTGTTATAATAATCTAAAAGATAAGTTTGCATTTGTATCACCATTTTAAGTTTTTAGGCTTTTTTATTGTTTTGTTTAGATTTTGTCGTAGTTTTTGGTTTTTGGTTAAATGTTGCATTTTTGGATTTTGTATTTGTAGGTTTTTTAGATTTTGCAGTTTTTATGGATTTTTCAAAATCTTGTAGGCATTTTAGCTCGTTTGCGACTAGCTCGCCAAACTCCTCGCGCTCTTTTAGCACTCGTATGCTTTGTGTGCTAATTTTGCCATTATCTTGCGCATAAAAGCCTATTTCTGCGGGTTTTGCTCGCGTGTTGTAGTTGCTAGCCATTGAGTAGCCATAAGCCCCTGCATTGCCAAAACCTAGTATATCGCCTGCTTGCAATGGTGGGAGCTTAACATTTCTCAAAAATGTATCGCTACTCTCGCACACAGGACCTACGATGTCAGCTTTGGTTTTTTCCCCTCTTTTTAGTGTGGCTTTGTCATAGATTTGCACTTGATGAGTCGCGCTATATAGGGCAGGGCGCATCAAATCATTCATACCGCTATCTATGATTACAAATCGTTTGTTTTGCGTGTGCTTTTCGTATAGCACTTTTGTGAGTAGGACGCCTGCGTTGCCTACGATTCTGCGTCCGGGCTCACAGATGATAGTAAAATCACTCCCCTTTAGCTCCGCTAAAATCGCTTGGGCATAATCATAAAGAGAGATTTCTTCCTCGTTTTCATAGCGGATTCCTAGCCCCCCGCCAATGTCAAAAAACCTTAGCTCAATCCCTAAGGCTAGCAGGGATTTTGCTAGCTCTGCGATTTTGCTAGCACTTTGCTTTATAGGGGCTAAATCACAAATCTGTGAGCCTATATGAAAATGAATACCGATAGGCTCTAAAAAAGGCGAATTATGCGCATAAAGATAGGCTTTTTTAGCACTTTCTATGTCTAGCCCAAATTTGTTTTCGCTAAGCCCTGTGGAAATGTATGGGTGGGTTTTGGCATCGATATTTGGATTTACGCGGATAGAGATTCTAGCTTTTTTTGGCTCGCTACCAAAATTGCTTTTAGATTTTGTGCTAGATTGCTCTTTTTGTAGTTTTTGTGCGATTTGCTCGATAGTTTGTAGCTCTTGCGTGGATTCTACATTTAGAAATAAAATATCTAGCCTTAGTGCTTCTTCTATCTCGCTAGGGCGTTTGCCTACCCCTGAAAAGATGATTTTGTATTTTGGGATTTTGGCTAGCAGTGCGCGTCTAACCTCCCCGATAGACACGCAGTCAGCCCCACTACCAAGCCTAGCTAGCAGGGATAAAATCCCTAGATTTGAGTTTGCTTTTAGCGCGTAGCAAATGAGCGATTTGCGTCCGCTAAATGCGTGCTTAAAATCTAAAAAGTTTGATTCTATACGCGATAAATCATAGACATAAAGAGGCGTGTCGTATTTTTTGGCTAATTCTAAAAAAGTGTCCTGCATAAAAATCCTTGCATAAAAAAGCGCAATCTAACAAAAAATTGGCTAAAATCATAGCCAAAATTCTAGCAAAAACAAGTTTAATTCAAGTTTATGCTAAGCAAAAGAACTGCTAATCTTTCAATAAAAGTTGGGAAAATAATGTTTGAATTAGTCGCATACTTAAGCCTTTTTATCATCGTCATCGTTTCAGCCCTCATCATTGTCGCAAAAGTATCCAAAAAAACTCCCGTAGTGATACGGTCTGGCGATGATTTTGCGTATGAGGAAACTATCACTTATGAAACCATAATGGTAACCATAGAATCAGAAGATAGCACTTTTGTGGATTTGCAAGACGCGGTAAAAGAGATGTTTTCTTATTATGATGTGCTAGATTTAAGCAAGACGCAAAAACGGCTGTTTTTATTTGCCCTTAGCAAGCACCCAAATGTAAAATCCCCTCTTGTTTTGTCTGCGCTAAATGAAATGAGCAAGCGAAATCCTGATATGGCAAAGGATTTGGATTTAAGCGTTAGAAGAGGGCTTGATAGACGATAGTTTATCTATGATTATTTTTTTATACGATTTTTCACACAAATGCAAAAACTCCCCAAAATCGCCATTATCGGCAGACCAAATGTGGGTAAATCCTGCCTTTTTAATCGCCTAGCCAAGCAAAAAATCGCCATTACTTCAAATATTAGCGGGACTACGCGCGATACGAACTACACGCAGATTTGCCTGCTAAATCCTGCGCAAAAAGATGGCAATCAAAAATACAATATTCACAAAAACACTTCGCAAAAAAACATTCCACAAAAAGAAAACACCCAAAATCAAAAACTAGATTCTATGCAAAGTCAAAATCCAAAGCAAAATCTAGATTCTACCCAAAATCTAGCAAATGCCCTGCTTATCGATACGGGAGGCATAGAGCCAAAAATCCAAGATGAGCTATTTTTGCAAGTTTCGCAAAGGGCAAAAGATACGAGCAAAGAGGCGGATTTGGTGCTGTATGTGGTGGATGGGCAAAATCCTCCAAATGATGAGGACAAAAAAATCATTTATGAGATTTTGAAAAAAAAGAAAAAAAACACGCCCTGTTTTTTGGTGGTAAATAAAATCGATAGCGATGCGCAAAATGATGGGGCGTATTTGTTTTATGAGTTTGGCTTGCAAGAGGTGTTTTTTATCTCTGTGGCGCATAATCGAGGCATTAGCGCATTGCAAAATGCGATATTTAACGCACTTTTTTTAAAAAATACGCATAAAAATCCACATAATTCTGCTTTGATGATGGACGATTATGAGCTAATCTCTAGCCTAGAAAAAAGCGCGAACATACATAATAACGCCATAAAAGATACAAAATCTAGCGTGCAAGAAGCGCAGGATTTTAGCCAAAATAATAACCAAGATAATGTGGTAGAAAACAACAAAACAAGCCAAACCCCCCAAAATAGCGAAATCAAAATCGGCATCATAGGGCGCGTAAATGTCGGCAAATCTAGCCTGCTAAACGCGCTAACGCAAAAAGAGCGGGCAATCGTTAGCAAAAAAGCGGGGACTACCATAGACCCTGTCGATGAAAGCATAGCGCACAAAGGCACAAAGCTAACCTTTGTCGATACCGCAGGGATTCGCAAAAGAGGCAAGATTGAGCAGTTGGAAAAATTTGCGCTTGATAGGACAAATAAGATTTTGGCACAAAGTGATATAGCCCTGCTTGTGCTAGATGCGAGTGAGAGGCTATGCGAGCTAGATGAGCGCATATTTTCACTCACCCAAAAACACGCGCTTGGCGTAATCGTGCTATGGAATAAATGGGATATAAAATACGCAGATTTTGATAGTATCAAAGCAGAATTTGAGCGAAAATTTCGCTTTTTAGAATACGCCCCAAGACTCACCATAAGTGCAAAAAACAAACGCCATATAACCGAGCTAAAAGACAAGATTTTAGAGATTTATCAAAATTTTAGCCTAAGAATCCCTACCGCAAAGCTAAATGAAATCATCACGCGCGCCACCCAAAATCACGCAATCCCAAGCGACAAAGGCAAGCTAGTCAAAATCTATTATGCTACACAATTTCAATCCAAACCACCCCAAATCGCGCTTATCTCAAACCGCCCAAATAGCATTCATTTTAGTTATAAACGATATTTGATAAATTGTTTGAGGGATTGTTTTTCGCTTAGTGGCGTGCCTATTTTGCTACATTTTAGGGACAAAAATGCGCAACATAATGAGGATTTTGCCCTAGAATCTGTTTTTGATAAAAGCAAAACAAAATCAGATTCTCACAAAAAACCAAAATCTAGCAAAAATGCTAAGCACGCATTTAACAAGACATTTTCCATAAAATCAAAAACAAAACCCAAGACAAAATCACACAAAAAGAAAATCTAAAAAGTAAAATCTAAATGCGTCATTGCCACGCACAACAAATTATGCTTGCAATGACGGGATTTCCCCCTTCCCCTTTTTCTCTTGCCTATTGCGGAGGGATTAAGGGGATTGGTTTGTCTTGCTTTAGCCCAAGCGAAGTATCCAAAAAAAGCAAATTATTGCAAAATCGATACAAATATTACGCCATCAATGCCCGCTAACGCTACGGATTCTATGTCATTTTCATCGCTAATAATGGCTAAAATCTTAGAATCAAGCATATAAGAATCCGCGATTTTTTGGCAAGTTTTTGCTAGCGTAAAGTTGCCTTCTAGCAGGCTGCTATCTAAAATCGCGTGATTTTTGACAGAAAACATATCAAAAGATATTGCAGGGATTAGATATTTTGGCATATATTGTGCGTAGAGGGCGCATTCTTTGAGATTGCCAATGACTACGCAAAAAGGGATTTTACCCTCATAGCAACGCTTGCTTAGGGCAAAATCTCTATCATCATTTGCGCTAAACCAAAATATGTTTGCATTTTGGTTATTTGTGGATTTTAGCGCGTTTTCTAGCGCGCTAAGCGAAGCGATACGCCAAAATCTCTCACCTGGGATATGAGGGTGTCCTATGATTATCATCATACATTCCTTTGTATAAGCGGGATTTAGCCATTTTTTAGGGATAAATCTAGGCATTCTTTGGAGCAAAAATGCGCTCCCTTATGGCTAAAACTATCATCTATGGATACAAATGTCCCGCATTGTTTGCAAGGTAGCATTTGATTTTGCGGGGTATTTTTGGGGTTTGCTTCGTTTTGAAAATGCCCCAATGCCTTGCGAATAGCGTTTATCACAAAGCCTACTAGCAAGATAATAAGCCCTAAAATGATTAAACCTTTTAGCATTTTTGCTCCTTTTTTTGTTTTTTAGCATTTTTGTAAGATATGGAGGTAAATCCGCTCGCTATTATAGCCTTTTGGCAACGCAAAATCTAAATCTTTTGCGCTAATGTGTCTTACATTGTAAAGATTATGGCTAAAATCACTACTTTTTGAGCCCTTAAAAAATAGCCAACTACCATTTGGACTTAGCAGATTTTGCGTGGCATTGATAAGGCTTTGCGTATCCATAGTCGCGCGCGAAGTGATGATGGGGAAATACGCGCTAAAATCTTGCGTGCTAGATTTTAGATTTTTATGCGAGGTGGAATCTTGCACGCTAGATTTGTTATTGCTAGAAATGCTAGAATCTATCAGCGATTCTATGCGCGATTTTTGGATATGGAGGTTTTTTAACTCTAATTTTTGGGCGATAAATGACAAAAACGCCACCCTTTTTGTTCGCGGTTCGCATAGATAAAAATCCACGCTAGGACGGCACAAAGCCATAGCCACAGCGGGAAATCCAGCCCCAGAGCCGACATCTAAACAACAACTAAAATGTGGCACAAAACTAAGAGGCAAAAGCGAATCGATGATGTTTGATTCTACTTGGGCGATATTTTTTGCCCCGCTTAGGTTGTGCGTGGTGTTCCATTCAAGCAGATTTTGCGCAAAAATGCCCGCCTTTTTTAGCGCATTTTCCTTTGTGCTATCTTGCAAAATCTGCGGGGCAGAATCAAAAAGTGCTTCTAGGTTTTCTAACATAATGGCTTCCATAGGGCTTATTTGGGCTTCTTTATTTTTGAAATTTGGTTTTTGCAAATTTTTTTTTGGGCAATGTGGATTTGGCAAGATTTTGTTTTTTATGAAAATTTGCCAAAACACAAAGCAAAATCCCTACAAAATCAGCATCGCATCGCCATAGGAATAAAATTTATATTGTCTTGCTATGGCTTCATCATAGATTTTTCGCCATTTGTTAGCCCCCACCATTGAGGCGACTAGCATTATGAGGGTGGATTTTGGCAGATGAAAATTGGTAAGCAAAAAATCTGTTTTTTTTGGTGGATTTTGCGGGTGCAAAAATATATCACATTGAGTGATAAAATCTTGCGTTAGATTTTGGCAATTTTTTGCCATATTGATAGATTTTTTAAAATCTTGCAAATTATTAGATTTCCTAAAATCCTGCAACGCCATAGTATAGCACTCCACGCCACGCATAGATGAGCTTCCTACGCACAAAATCTTATTTGCATTATGGATAATTTCTTGGGTTTTTGTAGGGATAGTTAGCATTTCTTTGTGCATTTTATGCGCTCTAATGTCGCTTGCCACCACAGGCGCGAAAGTCCCAGCACCTATGTGGAGGGTAAGCATAGCGGTAGAAAAGCGCGATTTTAGCTCTTGTAGCATTTGTGTAGAAAAATGAAGCGAGGCAGTGGGCGCGGCAATCGAGCCATTTTTGCTAGCAAAAACAGATTGGTATTCGCCCTCATCTAGTGCCTCATCATCGCGCTTTATGTAGGGAGGCAGGGGGATATGCCCGATAGATTCTAGCATTTGCAAAATATCAGTTTTAGACATAGATTCTGCATTTTTGGCGTGGTGAAACGAAATGATTTTATAGCCATTTTCAAGGGTAGCTAAAATCCGCGCTTCATAGCCATTTGGCAAACGCAGTTTATCGCCATTTGTTAGCCTGCCTTTTGTTTGGCATAGCGCGTAAGGTTTTGGTGCGTGGGAAGTGGGCTTACTAGGTGTGGGCGTGCTAGATTTTGGCACACAAGATTTTTGCGTGCTAGATTTTGGGGCAAAATCAATATTTTTGCAAATCTCTTGCAAATTAGATTCTTGTGGCGTTAAAAAACGATGAAACAAAATCTCTCTTTTCCCTCCGTTTTGTTGTGTATTTTCATTATTTTGGTTTTTTTCCGCGCTATGTTGGCAAAATCTAGTGCCATAGATTCTAGCTTTTAGCACGCGTGTGTCATTTAGGATTATCGTAGTTTGCGCGGGGATAAAATCTAGAAGTTTGCCAAAAGTGCTATGGAGGATTTTCCCGCTTGCCCTCTCATATACAAGCAATCTAGCATTTTCTTTTGGGCTAGCAGGGTAGGTGGCTATAAGTTCGCTTGGCAAATCATAATCATAGCTTGATAGCGCGTAATCTATATCGTTCATTTTGATTTTGCAGAATGTGGATTTTGCTTTTTGGTGGGTTGTTTTGGGTCAGGCTTTTTGGGCTTTGGTGCGGGGTTTGTAAAGCGGGCGATGAGTATCGCAAGCCCATATAATCCCACAAGCGGGATAGCCATAAGCAGTTGAGAGAAAGGGTCTGGAGGCGTGATGATGGCGGCTATGATAAAAATTAGCACTACGGCGTATTTGAAAAAATTTTTAAGCGTCTCATCGGTGATAAGCCCTATGCGTGCTAGAAAATACGCTAGCACGGGCAATTCAAACGCTACGCCAAACCCTAGCACAATGCGGATAAAAAACCCCACATAGCTTTCGATAGAAATATTTGCCGCAAACATATCATTGCCAAACATTAAAATGTATTTAATCATAAAAGGAAACACAACATAGTAGGCAAACCCCGCCCCAAGCGCAAACATAGCACTGCCAAAAAACACAAATGGGACGATGATTTTTTTTTCTTTTTTATACAATCCGGGGGCTACAAATAGCCAAATCTGCCAAAAAATCACAGGCGTAGAGATGACAAGGGCTGCCAAAAACGAAAGACTCATAGCCGAGAAAATCCCCTCCAAAGGCGTAAGCTGCATCAAAGTCCCCTCTACGCTATCGCTAAATGCTTTTGCGATGGGGGATTTGACAAACTCAAAAATGGATTTCCAAAAGCTAAAACACACGATAAAAGCCACTAGAACCGTGGCTGTGGATATGATAAGCCGTTTGCGCAAATCCTCTAAATGTGGTTTTAAATCTTCAAACATTACAATGCCTTATTAAGTCTTTTTGTTTGGGGTAGGTTTTTGTGGTTTTGTGGATTTTGTGGATTTTGGAGTTTGGCTAGATTTTGGGGCTTGCGTTGTTTTTGTTGTTTTTTTGGTGGATTTTGTAATGGCTTTTGTGGATTTTATGGTTTTTGTGCTTTTGGTGGATTTTGCGCTAGATTTTGTGTTTGTTTTTGCGGAGGTTTTTGTGGGACTTTTTGGAGGACTTTTTTTTGTGTTTTTTGCAAGTTTGGTAGATTTTGGGTTGGATTTTGTGGCGGTGTTTTGTGGTAGTGAGCTATATTCGCTAAAAAGATTTTCTTTTGTGCCTAATGTGCCTAATTTGTTGTCTAAATGTTCTAAATTCTCCATATTTTCCGTTGCATTATCCCCCGCATTATTTATGTTTGGCAAACGCCTTAAATCCTGCATTTCATCGTTTATTTCTTTGATTTCTTGTAAGTTGCTTAAATCCATATCTTTGGTGATAGAATCTATATTTGTTTCAAATTGGGATTTTATATCGCTTACTTCGTTGCTTAGCTTGCTTATTTCTAGCTCTTTATCAAGCGTGTCTTTTGCTTCGTTTATGGTTTTTTTTACCGCTCGAAAAAACTTCACAAAATCCACAATCGCCTGTGGCAACTTCTCAGGTCCTAGAAAAATCACCGCCACAACTAAAATGATAAGAATCTCAAAAAAGCCGATTCCAAACATATAGCAAAATCTTTTAAGTTTTTGGTTGTTTTAGAAGCACGCAAAGAGATTTTGCAACTAGCGCAAAAAACGCAAACACGCAAAAAATGATAAGCGCAAGTAGCACAGATAAAAATGTCGCTTCAAAAACCGCTTGAAATATGACAAATCCCACTACCGCACCCAAAATCCCAAGCCCCACAAAAAGCCCGCAAAAAAAGTCTAAGATTCTAGGCAAAAACGCCTCAAAATCACCAAAAAAGCCCTCCAAAAAATCCCGCAAAGACATTTTCACTCTCTTAAATGTGCTTTTATAAATATTTGCATTTATAAAGGGTTTTAGTGTCCCTCATCGACTACGACTGCCCCAGCCAAATACACATAAGTCAAAATCATAAATACAAATGCTTGAAGCACCGCCATAAATAGCAAAATCGCAAATGGCACAACAGGCACAAGATAAGGCACAAGCATAAGCATAACAAGCAAAAACATATCATCACCTTTGATATTCCCAAAAAGACGGAAAGATAGCGAGATAATGCGTGATAGGTGAGAGATGATTTCGATAGGAAACATAAGCGGGGCTAGCCATTTCACAGGTCCCATAAAATGCGCGAAATAATGGATAACACCCTGCGTGCGAATCCCCTCAAAGTGATAATAAAAAAACACCACTAGCGCAAGCACAAGCGTAAAATCCCACGCAGAAGTAGGAGCTTCAAAGCCCGGAATCATACCGATGATATTGCAATAAAACACATAAAAACCTATCGTGCCTGCTAGAGGAAAATATTTGCGAGCCTTTTCCTCGCCTATGACATCTTTTGCCATATATAGCATACCGCTTATGGTCGCTTCGTGTAGATTTTGCAAAAAGTTTGGCACGACACTCATTTTTCTAGTTGCTAGCTTTGCTATCGCTACGGTAACAACCGCGCAGATTATCGTATAAAAAGCGATGATGAAGTGATGGTCAGTGTTTATAAGGCTTGCAAGGGTGAAAAGTCGGTTTTCCATTTGGGCTTCCTTTTTGTTGGATTTTTAAGGATTTTGTTTGAGTGGCTTTTTGAAGCGATTTATCTTAAGCAGTTTTTTGTCGTTTTGGTGATTTTTGTTTTTGTCGTTTTTTGCTTAAGAGTAAATTTGTCATTTATTTTGCCCAAACTTTGTTAAGCAGTAGATTAAATCTATCAAATTAAGCGCATTTTTGTGCAAATTTTGCAAATTTTACACATTTTTGTGCCATTTGTGTTTTTTAAATCCCAACTATGTCGTCATTGCGAGAATCGCGCTAGCGATTCGTGGCAATCCACTGCTCTTTTGTCATTGCAAGATTTTGTGCTAGCAAAATCGTGGCAATCTATTTTGTTTGCGTCATAGCATAGATTGCCACAAGTCTGCAATTTTTTACAACATTGCAGATTCTAGCAATGACAATTTGCTGTTGTTGAGTTTTTGTTTTTTATTTTTGTCATACTAGGTTGCAACGCAATCAAAAATCCAACACAACGACAAAATCTTGCGATAGCGACAAAGCGCAAAAAAACCACATAAGCCACTTACAAACCACTTATCTAAAACTTTGTTATCGACATTTGCTAAAACTTCTTTTTATTGACATCGGCTAAAATCTCTTTTGCCACGCCATTTACGCGCTTAGTGATATTGTCTGTGGTTCTTGCGACTTCTACATTTTCTTGCGTTGCGCTATCTAGCTCGGTTATGGCTTCATTGATTTGCTCCAAGCCTATGGTTTGCTCTTTTATAGATTCGCTCATTTCTATGACTGATTGCACTAGGATATTTACATTTGCTTCGATTTCGCTTAGGCTTCGTGTGGTGCGCTCTGCTAGCTTTCGCACCTCATCTGCCACGACTGCAAATCCGCGTCCGTGCTCTCCCGCTCTAGCTGCTTCGATAGCGGCATTTAGAGCTAGCAAGTTTGTCTGCTCGGCTATGTCTTTTATCACGCTTACGATATTGCAAATATCCTCTGCTTGTCTGGAGCATTCTTGTGTTTTGTGATTTACTTGTTGCATAGATGAGTTGATTTGCTCGACTGCTGCGCTTGATTGCTCGATTGATGAGGCTTGAGATTCTTGCGCTTTTGTTAGCTTTTGCATAGATTCTTCTAGCTCTTTGCAATGGCTATTTAGCTCATTTGCAAAATGTGCGCTAGATTTTAGCATTGTTATGATGACTTGCCCTAGCGTGTTGGTAACGACTTCGACTTTGCCTTTTGCCCCTGCCACTTGGGTGGTAAAATCTAAACTCGTATAAGATGAAAAAACCCTCTCAATCTCATTTGTGTCGCTACCTATTGTGTTTTGCAACGAATCTAACATTTTATTTAGCACATTTTTTAGCTCTACTAATTGTGGATTTGCAGGGTCTTGCGTGATTCTCGCGGTTAGATTCCCATTTTGGATTTGCTCGGCTGTGTTGGTTGATTGTAGTATGGTGCTTTCATCTTGGGTTAGGTTTGATTTGGTGCGCTCTATGTTTTCGTTGATAGATTTGCAGATAGAGCCAAACTCATCGTTACTTTTGATAGGCAGTGGTTTTGGCTGGATTTTGGTTTTGTGATTTACAAAATCAAAAAATGCGTTTAGTCCGCTTTGCATAAGGCTTAATGGGCTAAAAAAATATCGAATGATAAAAAAGAGGGCAACCCCACCGATAATGATAAGCACCAACGCAATGCTTAGCGAACTTATAAGCGATTTAAAAATGACTTCGACAAAATCGTTTTTATTTGCCTCTGTGGCGATAACCCAGCCAAATGGCATTGTTTGATAAAAAATGACTTTTTCGTGCCCCATAAATGAAGTATCAACTCTACCATTTGGATTTGACTTGCTTTGTGCTAAAATCTGTGCGCCTAATGTATCAAATTCGCTTTTGTTTGAATCTTTTAGATTTTCGTGGACAAAAATGCTACCTTTTGAATCCACCAAAAACACTTTCAAACTCGGCAATTCTTTTAATTTTAGCTTATCAAACCTGCTTTGAAATTCTGTGGGAATCACATTTGCCGCGATTACGCCTATAAATGCGCCATTATCATAAATAGGCATCGCAATCGTGCTGACAACCACCCCTTCATATCCCGCTGCCTTGCTCTCATAGGGGTCTGAAACGATAAGTTTTTTGCTTGTTTTGGCTTGTTGATACCATTCTCTTTTGCGAAAATCAAAGGCATTGCCATCATCGCTATTTTTTAAGCTACTTTCTTTATCTTTGGCACTTTGTGAGATTAGCTTGCCATCATTTTCATACACGACAAAAACAAGCGGAGAGCCGATAAATCTCGCTAGATTTAGTAGCGTCCTACGCTGTGCTATATAGTCGTATCTATCGATGCTTGAAAGCAAGTTTGCCAAATTATTTAATTGCTGATTGGCTTCGATATTCATCGTGATGTTTATGGTGAGAAATGATGAATTAAGCGCGGTTTTTTGCAATCCTTCATAAGTTTCAATCGTTTCTGCCGAAGTTTGCTTGTAGTTGATAAAAGTAGATATGCCAAACACAGCGATAAAAATCCCAAGAGAAATGCTCATAATTTTGGAAGCGACACTTTTAAACATAAAATCTCCTTTGTGTGCGTTGAGAGTGCGTAAGCCATCGTGGCGAAGTGTGAGGGCGAAAAAAGCTAGCCTAAAAAAGCTAGCGTCATAGAAAATGCTATTTTGGACAAAAAGCAAAAAGGCAAAATCCACCTAGCAAAAAACGACAAAAACAAAACGCGCTTATGTGATAAAAGCATAAAACCACGATAAAGACGCGTTTATAAAAAAACTACGCTTTATTTTACACAAAAAAACAAAAATCATTAACAAATAATTAACATTTTGCTTTAATAAAAGAGTTTATTCCTCTTTTTTTATCATATTTGCTTCATAGAGAAATAATGACGGGGCGTAATCGATAGATTTTAGCGTGTGTTTTGCGTTGCGCGCTTTTTATGTTTGGTTAGATTTTGGATAGCGCAACAATATTTTTTAAAAAATACTTTTTTATGCTGTTGCAACTTTTTGCAAAATCGCAACACAAAATTGTAATGAAAAATCGCAACGCAAAAATCGCAACAAAAGAGGTTTGATATGAAATCAACAAAAATCCGCAATATTTTTTGCCATCTCATTTACTACCATAGAGATGATATAAAATCTCCCACTTTTGAAGCAACATTGCCTATGGCAGAGCCTACGCCTTTTATCGCGCTTGCTACGCCTTGTGCGACTTTTTTTGCACCTTGATAGACTGCTTTGCCTATTTCACTTCCTGCTATATATCCAACCACACCGCCTGCAAATCCACCCACAGCACTACCCACAGGTCCAAAAATCGCCCCAAGAGCTGCGCCCACTGAAGCACCTTTTATGCCTGCTATTGCGCCTGCTGTGATACTTGCGGTTGTTTGCCCTATTTTATCTTTGCATTCCTCCCAGCTTATTTTACCCCTAGCAAAATCTGCAAATATTTTTACATTTTCGATAGCCCCAAAAGCCACATTTGCCCACACGCACATTCCATATCCCTTTGCCAATGTGCCAAAAAGTCCCTTTTCTGCGGCGACTTTTAGCGCGCCTGCACTTGCTGCTTTCACGCCAAAATCCGCGCCAGATTTTATAGATTCTTCTACTAGCTCATTTGCTGTGATTTTTTCTCCATTTAGCCATTTGCTCCCCATATACACCGCAGCTCCAAACCCCACGCCCAAAGCCCCCGCTGCTAGCGCATTTTTTGCCACACCCAAACTCGCATCTTTTGCATCTACATTTCCCCAATCATACACTTTATCAAACTCTCCATTTTGTGCATCTCTTTGCATTTGCTTAGCTTGTTCTTTAGATAATGGCGCACTTTTTGTGCCATCGGGTGCTTCTATGACATCGGTTACTTTTTCGCCTGCTTGCTCTAGCTCTGCTTTTTGGTCGCTAGGGACTAGCTTTTGTTGCCCGCGATAGTCCCCTTTGTCATATAATGCTTTTGTGGATTCTGCATTTTGTCCGTATTTGCTTTGGTATCTTTTTACGATTTTGCCATTTTCATTTTTGATGACAACATCTACCGAATTTTTATTGGTGCTGTGGCACACTTCTGCACGATAAGAGCTTCCATTTGCTTTGGCATTTATGTTGAAAGTATCTGCGTGGTGTTGCTCCGCGATAAATCCATCTAAATTTGGATTTTGGCTTATTTCGCCTGTTTTTGTGCTAAGCGTGCTTAGCATTTCATCATTTGCTTGGTTTATCTGTGTGTCAATGTCTTGTAGATATGTTTTTAGATTCTCATTTGCCATATCTTGGCTTGAGTATTGCAATGCGTTTGGCTCACTTTGTGTAGTTTCATCGCTTGTAGTTGCGTGTGTCATTATCTCATTTTGTAGCCATATACTTGTGCTTTTGCCTATCTTTGTGGCTTGTTTCAATTCTTGCTTTTTTTGTTCTGTGATTTTTAGGTGGTGGATAATCTCATCGCTTAGATTTTGTGCTTCTTGCTGTGAAATGCTTAGCTCTTGTTTTAGCTTCATACTTAGCCATAATTGTAGCTCCATTTTGTCTTTGTTTTCTGCATAGCTTTGCAAAAAATCCTCTATAATCTTTTGAACTTGCTTTTGCTTTTTTTCATCTAGCTTTTGTGCTATCCATTTGCTTATTTTCCCAAATAGCGTGGTTTCTTGCGTGTTTTGTGTGGACTCTTGCATTTTTACTCCTTTTAAGATTTTAATTTATGCGATTCCAAATTGCCTAAAAATCATCTCACACATTTTATCTTTGCTTTCTACAAAAGGCGTTTGTGTGTGGCTTTCGCTTGCGCCTTTGGCAGGCTTTATATCCATTTGCTGTATTTTTTCGCGTATTTTTTGGATTTTGTCTTTTAGCGTTTTTGATATGCTTTTGGTATTTTGGATATGTTTTAGCAAATCCTCCGTAGTGATTTTTGGCACATTTGACTGCCCCAAATAATCACAAAAATTAGATTCTATGCACTCTTTTATCGCAGATTCTATATCTGCCCCGCTAAACCCCTCACATTTTTGGGCTAGCTCATTTATATCAATATTTTCAAGTGATTTTTCTCGTTTAGCTAAATGGATTTTGATGATTTCTTTTCGCTCATCTTTATCGGGCAAATCCACGAAAAAAATCTCATCAAACCTACCTTTGCGCAAAAATTCAGGTGGCATTGTTTCTATGTTGTTTGCCGTAGCTAGCACAAATACAGGCGCAATCTTTTCTTGTAGCCAAGTCAAAAATTGCCCAAAAAGTCGCGTGGTTACTTCGTGTCCTTCTCCGCTACCAATCCCCGAAAAAGCCTTTTCTATCTCATCTATCCAAAGCACGCAGGGGCTTATATCCTCGCTTAGTTTTAAAGCCCTTTGCATATTTTCCTCACTCTGTCCTATGTATTTTCCAAGCAAAGCCCCCACATCAAGCCTAATAAGCGGAATCCCAAACAAATTAGCACTTGCTTTTGCGATGAGTGATTTGCCACAGCCGGGCATTCCTACTATCATCACGCCTTTTGGGGTATCGACTTTGTGCTGCCGTGCCGAAGGTAGATTTTGCATAATCTTAGCCTTTTTCTCAAGCCACTTTGTCAATGCCTTTAGCCCGCCTAGATTTTGTATATTTTCTTTTGTGTTTATGATTTCTAGCCCACCTTGTTTTTTGATGAGTTGCTTTTTTTCATCGATGATGGTTTGGCTATCATTTTTGGTGATTTCCCCTCCGCTTTGGTAGATGAGATAGAGTATTTGCGTGATTTGATATTTGCTCATTCCCCTGAAAGATAACGCGATTTCTTCTAGCGTGGGTTTGTCAATATCGTTTGCAAAATCTTTAATCATCGTTTTTATTTCATCATCGCTAGGGTTTGGGATTTCAAAGATAGTGATTAGGTGCTCTAGCTCTGGCTCGATATGTAGCAATGGCGATATGACAAAAATCGTGCAATTATAGCCATCAATATTTTTGGTATTTTGCGCGATGTATTTGATGAGGGATTTGATTTTGGTGTTTTTTAGCTCATCTTGGCTTATGTCTTTTAGCACGATAAACATATCGCCTTTCTCGTTGTTTTCTAATTTTGCGTTTAGCATTTGTGCTTTGTCTTTTAGGAAATGCTCTAGGCTTACGCTAGATTCTATGTTGTTATTGAAAATCCTTTTTGTTTCAAAATCAATCCCACCAAAAGCGTTATGAAACTCATAGATTTTTGTGCCATCATTTTTTATGGATTTTAGTAGCCCATCTACAATATCAAAATCATAATGTTTGATAAAAATCAGCGAGCATAGCGCGTTTATGCGGGATTTTAGCTTGCAAGCTATGGAATCATTTTTCATCGCGCTACACCTCTAAATATATTACTCTGTCGCTAGTGTTTGACATTTTTACTTCTAGTCCATTTAGCAAAAGCGGGATAGGCATACCATCTTCTGTGCATACCTGCTTTTTTGGTTCATTATTTATATCGCCCACACTTCTTAGGACACAGCCTCCACTTGCTTGCAAGACTAAAATCTCTTTTTGCTCTGTAATTTTATACCATTCTCTACACTTGCAATTTTTTGCTTCTACAATGTGTAAAATATTATTTTTTAGTATTGCTTCAAAATCTTGCATATTTTTATACGCCATTTTAAGAAAATTTTGGCAATTTAGATTTTGCTTTGTAAACATAAAATAATCTGTCTTTATATAGTCGTTTTCAAATTCTGCCTTTATACCTAGCTTGCTAGCAAAATACTCTATCCAATTTTCATCAGTGAGATTTTCTGGGCGAAACAATGGAGCTAAATTCTCTATACAAAAACATAGAAAAATCGCCAATGGAGCGCGATGGGAGAGCATTCCAAAAATATGATTAAAATGCAGGAAAAAGAGCAAATTATAATCTTTGATGATAGTATTTAAGCGATTTTTTATGGTGGGAATATCATCTTTGTAGGCGATGATAGTCTCAATAAGGGCAAAAAACCCTTTGTGATAGTCGTTTAGAATCTTTTTTCGTTCTTCTTTCACATATTTAATCCTAGCAAAAAACTCTTGCCTATCTTTGCTATATCTTACATATTGGCTGATTTCTTTTAGCTGATTTTCATCGCTAGAATGCGGGGATTTTAGGATTTGGCATAGGGTGATTATCGCGTCCTCATCTAAAGAATCTTTGCTTAGATTTGCTACCTTTTCATATTCTTGCTCATAGCCTTGCGCTTTTAGCCATTTTTCTAGCTTGCCACTTTTAAAATGCGTCAAAATATCGTTAAAATTAAAATTCTCACGCAATGATTCTAAGTCGCTAGCTTCGTTATCACCGACAAATAGGCTAAATTTGATTTCTTTCATTTGCACTCCTAAGGTTTGTCATTATCTATAAAAGACAAAAGATTTTATTTAGAAACATTTTTTAGAATATCCCCAATACTCACTCCACCAAAATTCCCTTTGCTTATTGCGATTAGTATGGGATAGGATTCTAAGCATTTGATTAAAATCTCTTTTGCTTTGTCAAACAAATCATCACTTGGCGTGCCATTTTCTACACATTCGCTAAATTCTCTAAAATCCCTGCCTATTAGATTTTGTCGCAACGCTTCAAACAAATTGCCACCTATTTTGTATTCTACTTCCTCGCTAGATTCCTCTTTGGATTCTGCTTGATTGTCAGTTTCTTTGTATAAGAATATACCGCTTTTAGTCTCGTCTGTTTCATTTTGCAATTTGACATTTGCAATGTTATTGCTATTTTTATTGATATGTGTGCATTGAAGTAGATTTTTGAAACTATCAAAATCCAAACGCCAAGCTTCATCGATGAGAATCTCCCTAGCTTTTTGCTCAAGTTTTTTGATTTCCTCAAGATTTGTGTCATTCTCTGCAGGAAGAGCTGTAAGGTTTGTAGGGATTAAAAACTCCTTTATTTTATTGTTCAAGTTGCTCAAACTACTCAAGTCGCCACTAAATAAATCTTGGAAATGATTTTTGTTTAGCACATTTTCAAGTTTGCTAAACTCCGCACCCGTTAGCTCATCTTGCAAAGTTTGCTTTATCCACACATTTAGCCCATCATCTTGGTCGATAGTAAAGTTTAAGTTTGCCATTTTTTCTCCTTTTTGTTTGTTTGCCAACAAAATCCAAAATCTGCTAGCCAAAAAACGCATACTACAAAAAAAAAAAAAAACAACCAACCAATCAATAAACAAAAAAAGCGTAAAAAATCAAAAAATAAATATGTAGATTTTGCAAATGTCGCATTGCTACAAAAAGTAGATTTTGTGGATTTTGATAAAAATCGTGGGTTATTTTATATGGGATTTGCTGTGGGTTTTGGCAGGATTTGCAAGGTTTTTAAAAAGCGATTTTTGCAATGTTTTTTGCAAACTTTGTTGAAAAAAGATTTTTACAAAGTCTTTTTTCAACGATTTTGCAAGCGTTTTTTTAAGTGTTTTTCAAGTCTTTTTATGGATATTTTGCAAGGATTTTATCTAGTATTTATTCCTCTTTTTTTATCATATTTGCTTCATAGAGAAATAATGACGGGGCGTAATCGATAGATTTTAGCGCGTCTTTTTTGGCATAAGAGAGGTATAAAATCTCTTTTGCCCGAGTAATCGCCACATAAAAAAGCCTCCGCTCTTCTTCTATGCTACCTCCCTTGCTGATTAGCTTGCGGTTTGGGAATCGCCCATCCATCAAATCAATGACAAATACCATTCCAAATTCTAGTCCCTTGCTTGCGTGAATGGTTAGCAAATTTACGCCACTTCCTTGCGTGTTTTCACTGCTACCCAAAATCATCGCGTTTAAAAACCGCCCTAGATTTTCGTAATTTTTGGCAATATCGCTTAGCAAAATGACTTTGCGCTGTATTTTTTCCATAGCGTCATTTGCTAGATTTTCATCGATTATGCCGTCTTTGTTTTTTGCTCTTTGGTTGCAAAGTAGCTTTGTGATATGCGTGTATAGCCTAGATTTTGCGATTTGAGTGATGAGCCTGCTTGGGTGAGTATGTGGATTTGCCTCTGCGACCAGCTCATAAAACATATCCAAAAACTCCGCGCCTTGCTCATTTAGCTTTGGGTGGGATAAAATCGGGTGAGAAGCAAAGCTAGCATTTTTTATGACGCTATCAAATCGCTTAGAATCCTGCAAGGCAAAAAAATCATCAAAAAGCCCTATTTGTGAGTTTTTCGCTCTTTGGGCGTAGGGGCGAATCTCTTTATTTGGATTTAGCAAGCCTATTTTTGCATTTCCATTATCTGTGTTATTTGCCGTGCTATTTGTGCTTAGGTTGCATAATGCGTCATAGATTTCTTTGCCGATAGCATTGCCTATGCCCTGCCCATAGCTTAGGACATTGATATGCGACATCATATCTTTGCCATTGTGCAAAAGAGAGCAAATATCAAGCAATAACGCCACTTCTTTTGCGTCAAAAAAGCTAACCCCTCCTTTGCGCTTTGAGGGGATATTTAGCTCTCTTAAACAGGCTTCACAGCCATCAGCACTAGAATTGTTACGATAGATGATAGCAATGTCTTCTAAAGGGTGGTTTGCGCTCAAAATCCGCTGTGCGATTCCGTGATATTGGGATAATAGCTCATCAAAAGCAAGTAGTTTTGGAGGGATTGGCTCGTTTTGTTTGATGACTTCTAGTTGCTTAGGATAGACGCGCTCATTTTTTTGTATGACTTGATTTGCCAAATCTAATATATAGCGCGTGGAGCGGTAATTTTTACTTAGCGTCCATACTTTAGAATCCGCATAAGTCTTGGTAAAATTGGAAATAATGCTAATATCTGCGCCATTAAACGCATAAATGCTTTGGTCATAATCCCCCACGCAAAAAAGACTTTTTGGCGCGATAGAATTTATGACTTGATTTTGAAGTGGATTGGTGTCTTGGTATTCATCGCATAATATTTCAGCATAGGGGCATTTTATTTGTGCCATTTCTTTTGCGTAATGCACCAACAAATCATTGTAATCCATATAATTATATGATTTTTTTAGCTCGGCATATTCATCAAAGATTCCCTCATAAATGGGGATATACGCGCTATGGTCGCTAGAAGTGTAGCCCTCTAGCCATTTGGCAAAATCTAGCCCCCCGCTTGCATTTACAAAAAGCGAATAAATATCAAACAAATATTGCGCAGAATACGGCGGGGTGGAAGTTTGCTCGACATAGACTCTGCTTTGGGCTATGGATTTAAAAAGCACTTTTAGTTCTTTTGGCTGTTTTAGGCTTATGGAGTATTTTTCGCGCAAATATCGATAGCTTACGGCGTGGAAAGTCCCTGATTCTATCTTTTTGGCAATATTGCCAAATCTTTTGCCTACGCGCTCTATCATTTCTTGGGAGGCTTTGTTGGTAAAAGTAAGCAATAAAATCTCGCTAGGCTTTACGCCAGATTCTAGCAAATGTGCGATTCGCCCCACAATCGTGGAGGTTTTGCCCGTGCCTGCTGAAGCGATGATTAGGTTATGCCCTAGCGGTGCGGTAGCAGCGGCGTATTGCTGCTCATTTAGATTAGACAAAGGCATTTAATCGATACTTTTTACCACTTCATCAATTAGCATATCCACAGGGGTAAATGCCCGTTTGATGATATTTAGCGGTGCGGTTAGTATGTCTTGGGCTAGGCTTACTTGAGATTTTGGATTTTCTAGCGTGCCATCTACGCTTACTTGGGTAGTGATTTTGCCATCTTTGCCTAGTATGAGATAGCCTACGATTGGGATTTTATTTAGCACGGAAGTTAGGCTTTTTAGCGTGGATATTGATAGCCCTATATCCACTTCACTAGAATCTATTTCAATAATCCCATTTCCTTTTATATCCATTGTCTTGCCGATTAAGTCAATCGATTCTAGGGCGATGTATTCGGCATTTAGCCCTAAGATTATTTTGCCATTTTTGACTTCATAGCCTTTTGAGCTAAGTCCGGGTGAGCGAAACATCACAAGGGAGGGAATCGTATCGATTAACCCTATGATATTTTGCACGATAGCAAAGCCTTTAAAGCTTGTGTTTTGCATAGAGATTTCGCCATTAAAAATATTATTTTTGTAGATTCCGCCTGCTTCAAAAAGCCCGCCCTCTGCGATTTTGCGCCCGATGACTTTGTTTAGAAAATCCGCGCTAAAATTGCCCGCTTTAAAAAGCGTATTTCCGTGGATAATATCAATATTTGCAATCCCATTGCCATAGGTGGCGTCTGCGGTGATTCTATCATCGCGGATTTTGGCGTTAAAATCATCAAATGGCAGGGTGATTTGCTTATAAAATCCTACAATATTTTGCGCTTCGATGGCGATGATATGGGGTTTTATGTTGTTTTGTCGCTCATATCTGCGCTTTTGTCGCAAAAACTCATTTTCAGCCAAAATCTGCTCTTTGCTAAAAACTGCGCTTTTTTCATCAGAAATGCTAAACGCTTCCTCAAGGGCTGGGATTTTGCTTGACAAAAGCGCGTTTATATCAATATCTACATTTTTAAATCGCACAAGCATCGTATTGTCATAAGATTCAAACGATATAAGCCCCTGTGGCGCGCTTTTTATGCGCAATTTATCATCTTTATACTGCCCTTGAAAAACAAAATCTTTAAACGGAGTTTTGTCTTTTTTTAGCAAAAATGTGGGAAAATCTTTTATTTGCACTTCAAAGGCAATATCTTTTGCCGAGCGCAAATGCAAAATCGCTGAACCAGAGTGAAGCCCCAAATATTTCATTAACGGCGAATACGGCGCAAAAAACGCAAAATCCCGCACAGCAACGACAATTTGACTATTTAGCATTTTGGCATAAGTTTGCAGGCTTGGGATATTGATAGAGATTTCATCACTTGAAAAATCCATATCTATGTCAATTTTAGGCAAACTCTGTCTATCAGCGCGAAAAATATCATAAGTAAAAACACTCTCATTTTGCGCTTTGATTAGCTCGATGATTTTAGCGCGCATTGTCGCCTCACTCATTGGCTTGCCAAAATCTAGCTCAACGCCTTTTGTGATGATTTTGCCACTATGCTTGGGGGTATTTGTCGCTTGATTTGTGCTTTGATTTTGTGATTTTTGGGCGTTTGATTCTTTGGATTTTGTTTTTTTAGAATCTAAGTTTTTGGATTCTGCTTTTTTGGAATCTTTTTTGGGATTTTGTGTGTTTTTAGAATCTTTTGTGGGGGTGTTTTTGGGGCTAGATTTTGGCATATTTATGGTGCTATCATCACTATCATCGCCATCATCATTATCATTTGGGTGAAGTTTTGCGATTTGTTCGGCACTATTTGGGCGATTTTTGGCGGCATTATTTTTTGTGGATTCATTGGAGGTTTTTGGCAATAGCATATCGCCTGTTTTTTCGATGATAGCGTTTGGTTTTTTGTCTTTTTTTGGTTGCTTGGGGGGAGTGGGTAGCTCTATGCTAGGGGGCGTGGCACTTGGGCTTGTGGGGGTGCTATTTTTTGGGCTTGGCAAATTGGTGCTAGGCGTATTTATACTAGGCGAAGTCGTGTTTGGGATATTAAGATTTTGCAGGGGCTTTGGCATCACAAAATCGTTAGATTCTGCTTCTTTATTAGATTCTGCCCCTTTATTAGAATCTGTTTTTTGGCTAGAATCTACTTCTTTACTAGAATCTAATCTTGCAAGGGTTATATTTGCAAACGGCTTATTTTTAAATTGCACATTTGCAAGCGAAATATTTTCAAGCAGTATATTTGCAAGATTATTATTTTGCAAATCGCTTTTTATGGTTTTTGCATTATTTAGACTTGCATAATACACGGGCTTAACGCGCTCTTTATGGCTAGATTTTTGGTTTAGCTCTTTTAGAAAATCCTCTCTTTTTTGTATGTTTTTTGGGTTTAAAATCCGCTCGTTTATTTGGGGATTAGTGCTGACACGAAGCGAATGCACAAAAAGGCTTGTTTTTAGCCGTTTTTCATCTAGGTTTATAGTGGTGTTGGTATCTATGTCAAATAGATTTTCATAGCTTGTGTTTTTGGTTTCTATGATGATATGATTTTCGCGCTTAGAATCTGTGGCGTTTGGATTTATGTTGATTTTCACTAGGGCTGATTTGGTAAGCAAATCAATGCTAGAAGCCTGCAAAGTAGCGTCTTTTGCGCTGATAGTTCCTTGCACGATTACGCTAGATTTGGGGGTGGATTTTGGTAAATCATTATTTTGGGCAATTTCGCTATTTTGGAGATTTTCTGCATTTTGGATAATGTTTTCATTTTGGATAGGCTTTTGGCTAGAATCCGTGCTAATCGCATTAGAATCCAAAGAATTTGTTTGTGGATTTTGGGCTATTTCTTGATTGGATTTTGGGGTTTCTTTGTCATCTTGTGATGTTTGGGCTTGCATTTGAGAGTCTAGATTTTGCGTGTTTTTCTTTTTTGATAAATCAATACTAATGCCAACTTGGGCTTTTATATCGCCTTTGACATTATCAATAGGCAGGCTTATGCTAAAATATTTTAGCAGGTTATGCACCCCTTGAGATAGCGATACTTTGGGCGAGCGCAAATCAATGTGTAGCGTAGGTTTTTCGCCAAAATAGTTTTCACCAAAAGCACTTTTGCCAAAAGAAAAAATAAGTTTTGTCCCTGCAAGCGATAAACTATCGTAGCTAAAAGATTCTGGGGATAAGATTAGGCTGCCTTCTTTCATTGTTAGTTGCATTGTTTTAGCGATAAATGGCGTAGGAAATCGCTCTTTTTTGGATTCTACTTTTTTGATATTGTTTGGGTTTGACAACGCCGCTGGGAGATAGTAGGCTACTTTTTGGATTTGGGCTTTTGCAGTGGTGTTTTGCAAGATAGATTTTGCAAACTGCTTAGGATTTAGCGAAATATCCAAATGAGAATCCACCACTTCAATGCTTTCAAAATCTAGGGCATTAAAAAGCCACAAATTTAAGCTAGGCAAAATCTCACTTCCACCCAAAATCTCTGCTAAAAAATCTAAATTGTTGATTTTGGTGGTTTTGGCTTGAAGTTTTAGGGTTTTAAAATCACTACTTCCTTGCAAAAATAATTTTGTTTGGTTAGCGGTGGTTGTTTGGTTTGTTATGTAGTTTTGGGGGGCATTGTTTGGGATTACATTGTCTTGTGTGGCGTTGTTTTGGGGGGTTTGATTTTTTGTTTCGCTTTTTATAGCGGCGTGATTTTGGCTACTAGATTGCGCTAGATTTGTCGCATTTAGAGCTTTTAAATCTTTCATATTTATAGGTAGCACCACAAGCCCAAAGCCTACTTTTTTGCCTTTTGGCGAGTAGATGATACGCCCGCCGATACTAAAATCTGGCTTGCTCATTGTCAAATATTTTATGTCAAGAAGCATATTATTATCTTTTGTGCTGACATCAAAAACCGCTTGAAGTCGCGGGAAAGAGAGAGAATAAACCTCGCCATTATACGACACGGAGGCGACATATTCTTCATTTAGCACAATGCGCTTAATATCTAAATGCTCAAAATAAGCAATCCCCCAAGTAGCGTATTTAACATAATCTGTGATATTGCTTGTATCAAAATCTTTTTTCTTTGTGGTATCGTTGCTGATTTTAGATAAGTCTATTTCTTGGACTTCTAGGATAAATTTATTATGCAATCGTAGGTATAATCCACTAATCGAAACTTTTGCGATTTTTATATTTTCTATGCGCACACCCGAATACAACAGCGCAAATCCACCAAAAAGGGTAGCAATGACAAGGAAAAGGATAATACAAACGCTAAGTAATTTTTTAGATGGGGTTTTTATCGTCATTTTAGTATTCTTTTGGTATTTGGCATTGCCTATTTGCACTACTCAAATGATTAGCGTGCCTAAAGGAAGTATCGCAGGAATTATAACAAGTTTAAGCAACAATGGCTTTGAAGTTAATCAATTTGACAAAAACATTTTGCGCTTTTTAGGCAAACCACAATACGGGATAATCGATATGAGCGCAGGGATAAAAGGCGTAAGCATAGAGTGCGATATAAAAGAAAATCCTAGCGATAAAATCTCTAATGAGGCTAGCCAAACAACAAATCAAAATCTATCACATTTGCAAATCCTAGATGACATAGATTCTAGCACCAAATATAATATTTCTAAAGGGGATTTTTTATATCTGCTCACTTCTGCCAAAGCAGCACAATCCCAAATCACGCTTATCCCCGGGGAAACAATGTATTTTTTTATCCGTCAAATTGCGCATAAATTTTCTCTAAACCAACACAAGCTAGAGATGGCGTTTAAGGAATATTCGCCATATATTGAAGGCGTGATTTTGCCTGATACTTATAAGATTCCAAATGGCATAAGCGAGGAAGAAATCATACAAAATCTTGTGTCTTTTTCACTGCAAAAGCACAAAAATCTATCGATGAAAATGCTAGGACGATACGAGCAGGGCGAGTGGTTTAGGTATGTCGCTATGGCTTCGATTATCCAAAAAGAAGCTGCAAGCATTGAAGAAATGCCCTTAGTTTCAGCCGTGATTTATAATCGCTTAAAATTAGGAATGCCACTGCAAATGGACGGCTCGCTTAATTATGGGGAGTTTTCTCACTCGCGCGTAACGCCTGAACGAATCCGCAAAGACAAATCACAATTTAATACTTACCTAAACAAAGGCGTGCCTCCCACCCCTGTGGGCAGTGCTAGCATAGAAGCCATAAAAGCCGCGCTAAATCCAGCTAAGGTAGATTATCTCTACTTCGTGCGCAATAAAGAGGGAAAACATAGTTTTAGCAAGACTTATAAAGAGCATAAAGAAAATTTTAAAAAATAGATTTTGCGTGTGATTTTGGCAGATAGATTTTGGCAGATAGATTTTGCAGGTAGTTTTGGCGGGTAGTTTGGCAGAATTTATGATGGCAGATTTTGCAAAAATTCTTTGAAAGTTTCGCATTTTTATGCAAAAATGCTACAAAAATTCCAAAATTTGCAAAATAGTAAAAAAATCTTTTACTAAATAAGGTTATTTTAAGTTGATTTATATCAAAATTTCCACCGATTGCAAAAAGGATTTCAAAATAAGAATCAAAGAGGCAAATATTTGCAAAAAAAGTGCAAAAATCAAAATCCTCTAAATATTCTCATTAAACTTCACATTTTGCAATTTCAACGCGCATTTGTTTAGAGAATCTAGCTTATAATTCCTACGCAAAAGCGACAAGCACAAAAGCAACAACTAAAGGAGAGAATATGTCTAATATGGTATCCCCAGATAATACGCCTGTTTGGGTAAATGAAACAAGGTGCAAAGCGTGTGATATATGCGTATCGCGCTGTCCAGCAGGAGTGCTATCTATGAGACAAGATACGCATAAAGTGCTAGGCAAAGTCATACAAGTCGCGCATCCTGAAAGCTGCATAGGGTGCTGTGAGTGTGAATTGCACTGCCCAGATTTTGCGATATATGTCGCAGATAGAAAAGATTTTAAATTTGCTAAACTCACGCAAGAAGCGCAAGATAGAGCGCAAAAAGTGCGTGAAAATAAATATATGGCACTTTAATAAAACATAAGGAAGATAGAATGCGAGAAGTAATTTCAGGTGGCAATGAATTAGTGGCAAAGGCTGCTATTGATGCGGGTTGTAGATTTTATGGTGGGTATCCTATCACGCCTTCTTCAGACATTATGCACGAATTAAGCGTGCTTTTGCCTAAAAATGGCGGTAGATTTATCCAAATGGAAGATGAGATTGGCGGGATTTGTGTGTCTTTGGGTGCTGCAATGAGTGGCGTAAAAGCAATGACGGGCAGTTCAGGTCCGGGCATTTCTCTAAAGGTTGAGCAAATTGGGCTTGGGTTTATGGCAGAGATACCTCTAGTCATCGCAAATGTGATGCGCGCAGGTCCCTCCACAGGTATGCCAACGCGCGTAGCGCAAGGCGATATAAGCTTCTTAAAGCACCCAACTCACGGGGATTTCAAAGCCGTAGCACTAGCACCGGGAAATCTAGAAGAATCCTACACCGAAACGATTCGTGCGTTTAATCTAGCAGAGGAGCTGATGACGCCTGTGTTTTTGCTGCTAGATGAAACCATAGGGCATATGTATGGCAAGGCGTATATCCCAGAAGTATCTGATGTGGCAAAGACTATCATCAATAGACGAGAATTTAGTGGCGACCCAAAAGAATATCGCCCTTATGAAGTTGGAGCAAATGAAAGCGCGATACTAAATCCGTTTTTTAAAGGCTATCGCTACCATATCACAGGGCTAGCGCACGGAGCACTTGGATTCCCTACCGAAGATGCGATTCAAGGGCAGGCGTTGATTGATAGGCTGTTTGCAAAAATAGATTCTAGGGAGGAGCATATTTGCAAAAATGAGGAGCTAGATTTGGAGGGTGCGGATATAGCGATTATCGCGTATGGCTCTACGGCATTATCTGTCAAAGAAGCGATGATAGAGTTAAAGAAAATGGGTAAAAAAGTGGGGCTTTTCCGTCCGATTACGATTTGGCCTAGCCCGCAAAAAAGGCTTAAAGAGCTAGGAGACAAATTTAGCAAAATCCTAGTCATAGAGCTAAACAAAGGGCAGTATTTAGAGGAAGTCGAGCGGATTTTGGAGCGCAAAGTTGAGTTTATGGGGCAAGCAAATGGTAGGAGCATATCGCCTACCCAAATCATAGAAAAAATCAAGGAGATGTAAAATGGCGTTTAATTATGATGAATATTTACGAGTGGATAAAATGCCCACTTTGTGGTGCTGGGGCTGTGGCGATGGGGTAATCCTAAAATCTATCATTCGCACGATTGACGCACTAGGGTGGAAAATGGATGATGTATGCTTGGTGAGCGGTATCGGGTGTAGCGGGAGAATGAGCTCGTATGTGAATTGCAATACTGTGCATACCACGCACGGACGCGCTCTAGCCTACGCCACAGGGATAAAGCTAGCAAATCCAAAAAAACATGTCATAGTCGTAAGTGGTGATGGAGACGCGCTAGCTATCGGCGGAAATCACACGATTCACGCTTGCAGACGCAATATTGACTTAAACTATGTGCTGGTAAATAACTTTATCTACGGACTTACAAATTCTCAAACTTCTCCCACTACGCCTAAGGGAATGTGGACGGTTACAGCACAATATGGCAATATCGAAAATAGCTTTGACCCCTGCAAGCTAGTCGATGCGGCTGGAGCATCTTTTATCGCTAGAGAATCCGTGCTAGACCCCAAAAAAATCGAAAAAGTCTTGCTAGAAGGCTTCAAACACGAGGGGTTTAGCTTTTTTGACATTCATAGCAACTGCCACATAAATCTAGGGCGCAAAAACAAAATGGGCGAGGCAGTCCAAGTGCTAAAATGGATAGAATCTAGAGTTGTTGCCAAGCGCAAATATGATGAAATGAGCGATGAGGAAAAGATAGGTAAATTCCCCACAGGTATCCTAAAACACGATACTTCAAGGCAGGAATACTGCAACGCTTACGAAGAAGTCATCAAAAAAGCCCAAGCCACAAAAGGAGAATAAAATGGAAGCACAACTACGATTTACGGGTGTGGGCGGGCAGGGCGTCTTGCTTGCTGGCGAGATATTAGCCGAGTCCAAAATCCGCGCTGGTGGATATGGTATCCAAGCCTCTACCTACACTTCCCAAGTGCGAGGCGGACCCACAAAGGTGGATATTTTGCTAGATTCTAATGAGATTTTATATCCTTATGCAAATGAGGGGCATATCGATTTTATGCTTTCAACCGCACAAGTGAGCTATGAGCAGTTTAAAAGTGGCGTAAAAGAGGGGGGCATAATCGTAGTAGAGCCAAATTTGGTTACGCCTAGCAAAGAGGATTTGGATAGATTCAAAATCTATAAAATCCCAATCATCTCTATCGCAAAAGATGAAGTCGGCAATGTCGTAACCCAATCAGTCGTAGCCCTTGCCGTTACAGTGGCATTTACAAAATGCGTGGATAGGGATTTGGTATATGAGACGATGATTTCAAAAGTGCCTGCCAAAGTAGTCGAGCTAAATAAAAAAGCATTTGAGCTAGGCGAAAAATACGCCAATGAAGCAATGTCTAAAGGGTGTTAAAATCATAAAATCCACAAAATAAACATAAAAATACACGCCAAAACACCTAAAATGGCTAGAAATAATCCAAAAAATACATAAAACTAGCCTTTTTTGTCCTAATATTTTGTAAAATACTTAGGACAAAAAATCTATGATTCCTTGCAAAGATTCTCTCAAAATTTTATAAAAGTCCTTACAAATACGCCCCCATAAAACCAAACTTTGAGGATACCAAATGTCAGAGAAACAATCATTTTATAAATATAAAAGTATCACGCCTAGACAAGCATTTGTTATCATTGTATTTGTGCTTGCGCTAGTGGCGGGAATCATTGTTTCAGCGTTGTATTATCATCACACTTTGATTTATAAAGACAATATTTTAATCATATCTAGTGAGCCAAACAAAGAGAATCAAGAAAAGCAACCCCAAGAAAAAAACACACAAACAAAAGAAACAGAATCTGAAGAGCTATCAAATATGCAGCAAGAAATAGCACAAGAAGCGTTTGACTCGCTTGAGGATAGGCTTTATGACATTATTGTAGATATTGATGAGAGCAAAAATTTTACGGCGCTAAAAGATGAGATTATCAAAATCAGTATGGCAAAAGTCGATAGAGAAAAATTAGCCCGCGTAGCAGAAAAGCTAGGGCAAGAATATGTCGATGAGCTAGAAACAAGGACGCTATCAAAGATTCGCATAAAAATCGATGGGCGATTTGATGATGAATATATCGATGAAATCGTATCTTATGTCCTACCTAAACTTATGTCATATTATAGAGAGATATTAAGACGGCATATTTTAGATAGCATATATGCTAGGATTACTGATGATGTGCTGGATAATATCGCAGATGAATTATTAGTTGATTTGCGCACCGAATACGCCAAAAAGCTAAAAGAAGAGTCAGAAAAAGCAGTCGATGAGTTTTTGCAAAAGCTAGAAAAAAATACTGATACCAAAACAAACACCAAAACAAACAAAAATGAAGCGCAAAATGCCAAGAGCAAAGAAGTCTCAAATAGCGATGAAAAGGCAAAAGATGACAAAAAAGATAGCAATGCAAAATCCCAACAAAAATCCCAAACACCGCAAAACCAGCCACAGCAAAAAACACGACTAAATCGACAAAATTAGATTTTTGGTAGTTTTCTATTTTTCTATTTTTTCTTTTTCTTTTTCTTTTTCTTTTCTTTTTTTTGATTTTGATTTTGTGATTTTTAAGATAACCTGACACGACTTATTATCTACAATACCGCAAGACTTAAACTTTATAAAACCTTAATATTTTAATCATCATTGCGAGCACAATTTATTGCGCGTGGTAATCTATAATTTAGAGACATTTCGGGCTACGCCCTCAATATGACAATGTTAGTTCGTCATTGCGAGTGAGCGCGTAAGCGCGAGCGTGGCAATCTAATATGATTCTGCTTTTTTGTCATTTTGTCGTTTTGCTGTCATTGCGAGAATCTGCAATTTTGTAAAAAATTGCAGATTCGTGGCAATCTATGACTAAAAATCGCAAAAAGCGTTATTTGGCGATTTGTGATTGTGGATTGCCACGATTTTGCTAGCGCAAAATCTCGCAATGACGGAATGTGTGGATTGCCACGCGGATTTTACAAAATCCGCTCGCAATGACGGCAATGCAAATTTGTTCAATGATAAAAACATAATGGATTTCCATAAAACGCACTTGCAGATTTTCTAACAACACAAAAACATTTCCACCACATTTTTTACTTTCCCACCAAAACCCACCACTTTTTCACATAATGTTTCATCAAACCCCCATCATTTTTCGCCCATTTTTGTGCCGTTTTTTTTTTTTTGTAAAAATCACAAATTTTTTGCATTTTTTCACTATGTTTTAAAATATTT